>DASYXP010000373.1:0-3726 GCA_035934835.1 Gemmatimonadales bacterium
CCAGCTTCTGCTTGGCGGCGGCCACCTCGACGCCGAGGCTTTCGAGGTCGGCGCGGCGGCGGAGCGGACCGGAAGGCGCTGCCCCGGTAAGGAGGATGGCGCCGTTGGGCCGCTGGAGGACGCGGCCGGTCGGGTCGAGCACTTCCGATCCTGACACCAATGCATGGACCCACGCCACGGCCGGCTCGGCCACCTGCAGGCCGTGGCCCACCGACCGTCCCGCGCCGCCGGCAGGGCCGGGATGGAGCGGGAGCACGACGACCGCGCCGGGCTGGGTCTCCTGGTGCCACGCCTGGATGGCGCTCACCGCCGCGCGATCGCGGACCAGGACTGCGTGGACCCATTCGCCCAGGAGGCGCTCGGCCAGGTCGGCATCGCGCTGGGAGGTGGTGATGAAGTCGCTGAGCGGGCCGAGGATGGCGTCGCCGAAGCGGCCGCGGGCGGCGAGGAGGGCCGCGGCCCCGGGGGCCAGCCCCACGCGATCCCGTTCGAGCTCCTCGAGCGCCTGGCGCCGGGCGCTCGCCTGCGCGAGCGTCTCCTCCGCCTGCCGGCGGGCGGCCCGTTCCAGCGCCTCGCGGCGGCGCGCCTCGGCGACATCGTGGCGCGCCTGTTCGGCGGCGGCGCCCGCCTGGCGGGCCACCTGCGACTGGCGTTCGGCCGTCTCGGCGGCGTCCTGGCGCCGGTCCTCGGCCACCCTGAGTTCCGCGCTCAGCGCGTCGTGCCGCGCCTGGGCCTGCGCCTCCTGTTCCCGCACCGCGGCCAGGTCGAGGTCGAGCGCGGCGCGTTCGCCCTCCAGGGATCGCAGGGAGTGCGCCCGCTGCTGGAGCTCCTCTTCAAGCTTGCGGAGCGTGGCGCGCTCGGCGGTGAGGCGATCGCGGACCCCCTGCTCGGTGGCGCTCCGGCCCGACAGTTCGCCCTGGATCCGGGCGTGCTCGGAGAGGGCGCTCTCCCGCTCGGTGGCAGCGGCCTCGCGCTCGCGGGCGGCGCCGCGGATCCGCTCGAGCATCATCTCCCGTTCGTCGGCGGCGCGCACCCTCCGTTGGGCGGCATTGGCCAGCCGCTCGGCGGCCAGGGCCAGGTCGCCGTCGAGCCGGCCCAGCTCCACTCGCACGGCACCGAGGCGTCGGACGATCTCGGTCCGTTCCGCATCGACCGACGTCCGGGCGCGTTCGGCCTCATCCCGGCGCCGTTCGGCGGCGGCCAGGTGCTCCCGGGCCGCGGGCAGGGCGGTGGCGAGCTCCAGCCGCCGGTCGCCGAAGGTGCCGAGGAGGTCCTCGATCCGGGCCAGCTGGCGGTGCGCCAGCGTCACCTGGACCGAGAACTTCTCCTCCTGGAGCTTGGTATGGCGCTCAGCCTTGCCGCGCTGGCGGGCCAGGCTCCGGAGCTGGGTCTGCACCTCAGCGATCAGGTCCTCCACCCGCTGGAGGTCGACCGCCGTCTCCTCGAGCCGGCGTTCGGTGCTCTGCTTCCGGTCGCGGTAGAGGCCGATCCCGGCCGCCTCCTCGAAGAGGGCGCGCCGTTCCTCCGCCCGGTCGGAGAGGAGGAGGTCGATCATCTTGGCCTCGATCACGACGCCGGCGTCGCTGCCGAGCCCGGTGCCGCGGAGGAGGTCCTGGATGTCGCGGAGGCGGACATTCGCCTTGTTGAGGAGGTACTCGCTCTGGCCCGACCGGGAGAGCCGGCGGGTGATCACGACCTCCTTGTACGCCACCGGGAGGACGCCGTCGGAATTGTCGAGGTAGAGCGACACTTCCGAGAGGTTGCCGGGGCGCCGGCCGGTGGACCCCTGGAAGATCACGTCCTCCATCTTGCCGCCACGCAGGAGGCGCGCGGACTGCTCGCCCAGCACCCACCGCACCGCGTCCGAGACGTTCGACTTGCCGCAGCCGTTGGGGCCGACGATGGCGGTGACGCCCTGTTCGAAGTCGAGCGACATCGTGTCGGCGAACGACTTGAAGCCGGAGAGCTCGAGCCGGGTGAGCTTCATCGCAGGTCCGGGGTGAGGGGGCTCATGGGGCGGCGGCGTCCGGGGTATAGATGAAATACGGCTGGCCGAGCTTCTTGCCGGTGGATTCGGCCGCTTCTCGGGTGGGGTAGGGGCCGAGCACCACGCGGTAGCCTTCGTCCTCGTGGGTGGGCTTGATGACCTGGGCGGGGAGGCCCACGTCCTTCATCTTGCGCGCCAGTTCGTTGGCCCACGCCGGGTTCTGCGAACTGCTCACCTGGACGAAGATCCGGGTGTCGGGGGCGCTGTCGGCGGCGGCGAGCGCCGTGGAGTCGACGGCCGGGCCGAGGGGGATCTCGCCCCGGGGCGCCCACTGGAGCACGAGCCACAGGTCGGCCGCGCCGCCCGGGACGCGCCCGGTCTCGGGGAGCTTGGCGGTGGCCAGGTCGTAGCTGACGACGTCCTGGCCCTGGCGCACCAGGAGGTAGCGCGACTTGGCGACCGTGGGCAGGTCCTCGCCCCAGCTCGACGGCCAGCTGCCCAGGAGCTCGTTGGTGGAGAGGTCGACGACCCAGACCGAGTCGCCCTTCGCGGGGCGCACCAGCAGATACTCGCCGTACGGGTCGGGACGAAGGGCGGCCGGATCGCCGGGAAGGTCGATGTCGGGAAGCCGGGTCCAGGAAAAGCGGTCGAAGACGCTGAGGGCGTCGGAGCCCGTCCGGCCGACGTAGATCCGGTGCCCGCTCGGCGAGAATGCCACCTGTCGGGCATGGTCGCCGGCGTCGAGGGACCGGAACGGATGGGCCGAGCCGGGGGTGTAGAGGACCACGGCGCTGTCGGCGGCGATGGCGACCAGGTTGCCCCAGGTCGTGGCGGTCGCCTCGCCAGCAGGGATCGGCACGAGCGTGGGCGGGTGCTGGCGGTCCACGAGCGCGAGCGCGGGGGCAGATCCCTCGAGGAGGGCAAGCGCCGACTCGTCACCACCGGCAAAGAGGTCGCGTACGCCGGTGGTGAGCTTTCCGGGGAAGGTGACCGGGGTCCGGTCGGCCGTCTCGCTCACCACGTGGTCGGTGCCGACGGTGTAGAGCGTGCCGTCGGGGCCCACGGTGGCCGCGGCCACGTTGGACAGGACCGGATGGTTCCGCCCCGCTTCGAGGTCCAGCGCCACGACGTTGCCCTTGAGGTCGCGGACATACACCAGGCGGGCGTCGATGTCGGTCCCGACCAGCGCCTTGGGCGCCGGCAGGTCTTCGCGGCCCACCCAGCTCGAGGGCGTGAGCGTCGGGAGGCGCAGGAGCGCCGGCTTCCCGCCCTTGAGCGGGACGCGGAGCAGCGAGACGGCCTGGGGCGGCTGGGCGGTGGCGGCGGAAAGGGGCCCGCGCGACGGCACGGAACGGCAGGCAGCGCCCGCCAGGAGGATCAGGCCCGGGATGATGCGGGAAGGGGCTGGCACGGCCTCAAGATAATGAAAGGCGGGGCAGTGGGTCAGTGGGTGATCGGGCCGATGGGATAGCAGGCCGGAGGCGCGTCGACGTCCGGCGCCGCTGCCCACCGACCCACCGACCCACTCCTAGAACGTCGGACCGAGGCTCACCGTCCAGTAGCCCTTGACCGGGCGCGTGGGGAAGGCGTAGTCGAACCGGAGCACCACGAAGCCCAGCAGGTTGACGCGGATCGACGTGCCCCAGGACGACACGAGGTCGCCGTTGGCGATGGGCGCCGCGTGGAGCGAGGGGTCGGGGCTGCCCCACGCCTTCCCGACGTCGTAGAAAATGGCACCC
>DASYXP010000005.1:0-6216 GCA_035934835.1 Gemmatimonadales bacterium
TGTCGAGGCGCCGAAGGTCGGCCAGGACGCGCGCGGTGATGCCGACCGACGTGGCGGTGAGCGTGGCGCCGACGAAGACCGCCGCCACGCCGAGCGGAACGGTGGAGGCCACAAGCTCGTGGGGGCCGTGGGCCCAGTAGAGGTACCCCAGGCCGAACGGGACGAGCACGCCAGCCACCGCCACCGAGGCGGCGGCGGTGCCGACACGGAACATCTCCTTGAGGTCGGTCTCGAGGCCGATCTCGAACAGCAGCAGCACGACGCCCACCTCGGCAAGGAGGTGGACGAACGACCCCGCCGGCGTCGACTCGGCCGGGATGAGGCCGAGGGCGCCGAGGAGGATGCCGGCCACCAGCTCGCCAAGCACCGCGGGCTGGCCGATCCGTTCCGCGCCCTCGCCGAGGAGCTTGGCGGCGACCAGGATGAGCGCGAGGGTGGCCAGGACGGCGGGGACCGAGGTCCCCGCCCCCGCCGCCATCACAGCGGCTCCTCCGCCCTCGGCTTGAACGTGAAGGTGTGGGTGAAGAACTGGAGGGTGACGGTCTCGCTGTACTGCGTCTCGATCGTGATCCGCGCGTCGACGCCGCCGGTCCGCCGGATGCGCAGGTTCTTCACGACGTCGTTCGGCAGGGAGAGGTCGTCGGCCTTGTCGGTGACGCGCCGCTTGATGGTGGCGTCAGTGATGCTCGGCGCCAGCCGGGCGGCCGAATGGATCTCGTCGGTGAGCTGGTAGTACCGGATGTACACCCCGGCGATCGGGATGCCGAAGTACAGCGCCGCCCCGAAGAGCACCAGCGAAAAGAGGCACCCCGAGGAACTCGAGCCCCGCCGACCGCTCACCATTGGGACTGCGCTCCCTCGACGAGGTTGTTCACCAGCTGGTCGAGCGCCTTCTTGCGGCCATCCTGTTCGCGCCCGGGGTCGTAATCGCCCTCGACGGTCAGCCCGCTCCGCTGCCAGAGCGTCTTGTTCTGCTTCTGGTCGAGGATCTCGATCGACACGGTGATCTGCACCAGGCGCTTGGTGACGGCCACCTGGTTCTGGGCCGTGCCGGTATAGGCCACGGGGACGTCGGGCTCATACCGGGTGATGGTGCCGCGGACGAGCGCATCGGCCTGGTCGACGCCCGCCTGGCGAAGGCCCAGGTTCTGCTCCATCGCGTTGCGGACGGCGATGTTCACGTCCTGGGTCAGCGTGGGATCGGAGGTGAGGTTGTCGAACGGGAGTACGGCGACGGTGCGGATGTCGTTGGGCAGGCCGCCGCCACTGAAGCCGTAGAGGCAACCTGACAGGCACAGCGCGGCGCTAAGGCTCGCGAGGGCGCCAGACGTCCGGAGGAAAGCGCGCAGGGGCATCGCTCAGCGTGAAGGTCAGGTCCAGCCGCGCCGGGACCGCCGGCATCGTCAATCGGGCGGAGCGGAGGCGGCCATCGGGCCCGAAGCGGGTATCGGCCCGTCCGACGACCTGGCCGCCCCGGCGCACCTCAGACACCAGCCGACCGGCCGAGCGGGCCCAATCGATCGTGTCGGTCCCCGCGACGGCCCGCCAGACCTCGGCATCCCCGGCCCGCCCGGCCAGCGACAGCGTGGCGCCGTCGGGGATCCGGGCCACCCCGAAGACGGCCCACATCAGCGGGTAACTCGGCACCAGCTTGTGGATCGCGTCCTCGGGCCGCACCCAGCGGGCGGAATCGCCGACCACCATCGCTGCGGCCGGGCTCGCTCCCAGCGGGCCCGCCACATCGAAGCGGATCGAGTCGGGCCCCGCGATGTGAGCACTGCCGCGCCCGCCGGCCGCGCTCCGATCATCCTGGTACTGCCACTTGAAGCGATGGAGCCATCGGCCCGCGGGCTCTGAGGCCCGGGTCCACGTCGCCACTGAATCGAGCGAGACCGGGGACATCGCCTCCGGGACCACTGCCGCCGGCCGCGGCGCACACCCCGCCAATACCAGCCCAAGATAGAAAAGTGCAGCCGGGCGGTCAAGCAGAACTCGTTGTCCCATCAGTAGTTATATCCGAAGAAGAAGCTGACGAACCGCTTGCCGGCCAACCCGAGGCCGTAGCCGTCGTAATTGCCGGTGGTCCATCGGTCGCCCCAGTCGAGCCGCAGCACCGCCACCGGCGTCAGCGCCATCCGGAAGCTCAACCCGTAGCTGCCGATGGTCGATGTGGCGGCGGTCTGGTCGTACCACGCCTTGCCCACGTCAGCGAAGATAGCGCCTTGCACCCCCGGGAGGCGGATCTCCTGCACCGGGATGCCGAGCCCGAGGAAGTCGAAGATGGGAAAGCGGAGTTCCTGGTTGAGCATCACGGCGTGGGTGCCGACGATGTATCCATAGTTCGGGTAGCCGCGGAGCCCGAGCGTACCGCCGATGTTGATCCGACGGGGCCGGTCGCCGCCGCTCTCGAAGCCGAACGCCCGGACGGCATAGGCGCTCTGGCGGGAGAGCCGGATGTATTGCCGGAGGTCGGCGCCAAGGACCCAGTTGTCGAAGCGACTGTTGGTCAGGTCGCTGCTGATGCCGCCGGTGATGGCGAACCGCGTGCCGTCGATGGGCCCGGTGGGGAGCCACGCGGAATTGTCGAAGACGTAGCTCAGGTACTGTGATGCGATGAAGCCGACACGGTGGAGGTCGGTGACCGGGAGCGTGAAGTCGAAGCGATCGGACTGGGCCAGCACGAACGTGCCGTCGACGCGGCTGAATGGGCTCAACGGATACCGCACGAACCCGAAGGCGCCGGTGGCCGTCTCGGCATAGTCGACGGTATACCCCGACTCGTAGACATCCCCCTTGGCCCGGAACGCGCCCACGCCCCAGTTGAGCCGCCGCGACTGGTCGAGGTAGAGCGCGCTGACGTTGAGGTTGTCGAAGAGGCTGCCGAGGGTCGGCCCCTGGTAGGTGGCGAAGTTGGCGATGACGACGTGATCGCCCAGCAGGTCGCTGAAGAGGGCCGTGGCGCCCTGCACGGTCGCGACGCCAGGGATGAACTCCGCCTCGGCCAGCGCGAAGTCGAGGGTGTATCGGCTCCGGTAGGGTCGGGCCGCGGTGACTTCGGCGGCGGCCCCGGGGGGCGCCGGCCACGCCCACCGCCCCGCGGGCGCGGCGGCGACGAGCGAGAACGTGTCGCGCCGGGCGATGGTGTCCGGGGGCACGAGGTACACGCCGAAGGTCAGGTCGTGGAACCCGCCCACGAGCATCGCGTCGCGACCGGGTACCCAGGTCGGGTCATAGGTGCCGGTCCAGGCCGAGGTCTCCCGCCGCCCGTTCCCCGCGGTGTCGACCGAGAAGGTGTTCAGCACGCTGTCGCGCGAAGACGCGAAGTAGATCCGGCCATTGGGCGCCCAGTGCGGTGCCTCGTCGACCCAGGGGCCCGCGGTGAGCTGCCGGACAGCGTGCGTGGCCAGGTCGAGCACGAAGAGGTTGACCGCGCCGTCGAGTCCCCCGGCGGTGCGGTCGGACGCGAAGACGATCCGGGTACCGTCGGGGCTCGGGCTCGGGTCGAGGTCCTGGTAGCGGTCGTCCGTGAGGTGCTCGAGGCGTTGCCCGTCGAAGGTGAACCGGTAGAGGTCCGACACGCCCGACGAGGCGAGACCGCTGAACACCACGGCACTGTCGCCGGGGAGCCAGGCGGGAGACATGATCGACACGAGGTCGGGGAACTGGTAGCGGCCGACCACCTGCTGGCGCACGATGTCCCAGACCACCAGCGCATCGCGGTCCTCGTGCCGGGTGGAAAAGAGCAAGTACCCGGGGCGGCTCGCGTCGATGCGGGACTCGAAGGGGTGGAACGACTCGATGTCGGCGGAGCGGCCGGCGGTGACGAGCGTGCGGGCCGGCCCGCCATCGAGCGACCGCGCCTGGGCCACGACGTAGCCCCGGGGTGCCGAGAAATAGACCGCGGTGTCGCCGCCGGCGGTAAGGACCGGCTTGACCGCGCCCGCCGCGATGCGCACCGCCGAGGCGTCGAGTGCCCGTCGCTCGGCGATGGCAGGGTAGTACGCCCGGCGCATCGCCTCCTGGAACTCGGCGCTCAGCTGGGCGAGCGTCCGGCCGTAGGTGCCGTAGATCGCGTCCTCGAAGTCGTCGTAGCGCCAGAGGTCGTGGTAGAACTTGGCGATCCGCCAGTCGCCATAGGTGCGGCCGAGCCACTGGTGGATCCGCCCGCCGATGGGATAGACGATGGCGCCCTCGACGTAGCCGAGGTCGTGGAGCGACGGGAGCCGGCCGGAGATGGTCAGGTCCCGCATGATCATCTCGTCGCGCGCGTCCTGCCCGGCGGAGAAGTACTCGGCCAGGCCCTCCGACCACCAGAGCGGCAGGAAGGAGCTCGCGTCGTGGAAGGTGCGGGCGTACGCATCGCCCTCCAGGTCGAGCTGGAAGACGTGGGTCATCTCGTGCCGGAGGGTGCCCCGGAATTCGGCGTAGTTACCGCGGAACGGGAGGGTGACGCGCCGCTTCAGGTAGTCGGTGACGCCGAGGACCCCCTCCGGCGGGGCGAACGGGAGGACGTTGGTCTGCTCGAAGTCGGCGTGGGTGGCGTAGACGAGGAGCGGGATCCGGGCGGCGACCTCGTGGTCGAACTTCCGGGCGAGGGTGTCGTAGCTCTCCTCGGCCCAGGCGAGCGCGGTGGGCGCGAGCGCGGCCTCGGCCGGATAGAAGTAGAGGTCGACGTGGGCGCCGTGCATCACGTGCCAGTCGAGGGTGCGATACTGGACCTTGTTCTGGCCGAACTCGGTCAGCTGCGCCCGGGCCGGTCGCGCCCCTCCCGCGATGAGGAAGGCGAAGAGGACCGCCCGGCGGAGCGTCACCGATGGATGGACCGGATGAGGTCGCCCTGGAGGATGCGGCCGAGCACCACGCTGCCGGACGACACCTCACCGAAGACGGTGTAGTTGCCGTCCAGGTGCGGCTGCGGGCTCAGGGTGATGAACCACTGGCTGCCGCCGGTATCGGGCCCCGACAGCGCCATCCCGACCGTCCCGGTGCGGTAGCGATGGCGGTTGATCTCGTCGCGGATGACGTTGCCAGGGCCACCCCACCCGTCGCCGCGGGGGTCGCCGTCCTGCACCACGAAGTTGGGCACCACCCGGTGCCAGCGGTCGCCGTTGAAGTAGCCCGCATCGACCAGGCGGAGGAAGTTGGCCACGGTGAGCGGCGCGTCGGCGGCGAAGAGCGTGAGGACGAACGACCCCTTGCCGTCGACCTCGACGGTGACCTGGGGCGCGCGCTGGTCGGGCGGGCCGAGGATGTACTGCCGCGCGATCGACCGGTAGTCCTCGAGCGAGCGCCCCGTGGCGACCGGCGTCGACGGCCCCCAGTGGTCGCTGAGCCCGGGCCAGTTGGCCTCGGCCCAGGCACGGAAGAGATAGCCCAGCGCGGCCGGGGGCGAGGACGCCGTGGCGGCGAACCGCGCCGCGGTGGCTCCGCCGGGGGCCTTCGAGAGCGCCAGGATGGCGGCGAGCGCCGACTCCCCCGCCTCGGGAAAGGAATCCCGCTGGGCGCGGCCCCACGCGGCGGTGAGCGGGCCGAGATCGGCCGCGACCGGCGCGCGGGAAATGACGTCCGCGGCGACGCTGCGGACCGCGGCATCGGCATCGGCCAGGTGGCGCCGGGCCGCATTCACGAGCGCCGTGTCCGTCCCCACCGTGGCGCCCGCCCACGCCTGCAGCGCGGCGGCCACGACCCGCCCGTCGGGATCGGCCAGCAGGTCGGCGGGATACGCCGAGCCCTTGAGCGACGCCCACCCGTCCGCGGCGACCGCACGATCCCGCCAGTCGCCGGAGCGGGACCACGCGCCGACCAGCCGCCGGAACCCGGCACTGTCGACACGCGCGAGCGAGAGGAGCGCCTGGCGCCGGATGGCCCAGGGGCGCTTGTCGGCCGCCACGCGGGCCAGCAATGCCCCGGCACGGGCGCCGCCCAGCCCACCCAGGGTCGCGAGCGCCTGGACCTCGACATTCCCCACGCCGTCGTCAGTGAGGGGAATGACGTCGCCGCTCAGGGTGGAATCGCCGGTGAAGGTCCCCAGCGACCGCAGCGCATCGATCCGGACGCCGGGGTCCGGATCGCCCAGCAACGGCACCGCGGACCGGGCGACATCGGCGCGCGGCAGGTGAGCGCTGTCGGCGAAGGCCCGGGTCATCGCCCGGACGGCCAGGTCGCGGATGTCGGAGGACTGGTCGCTGGCGAGGGCGAGGAGCGTGGTAGCGGCGG
>DASYXP010000016.1:0-7179 GCA_035934835.1 Gemmatimonadales bacterium
CTGCGGAGCGACTACCCGACCACCGACGTGATGGCGCCGGCCTCGCTCTGGGCGGCGCGCGCCTACTTTGCCCAGGGGAACACCGCCGCCGGGTGCGGCTGGCTCAAGAGCGGGATCCCTGCCGCGGGCACCAACATCGAACTCCTGAACCAGCTCCAGTTCATGAACAGCCGCTGCCTCGGTGCCGACACCACCGCCCAGCGGCCCGATACCACCCACGCCCCCACGCCGGCCCCGGCGCAGGCCCCGCCGACCGACACGGCGAAGAAGCCGGCGCCCGCGCCCGCACCGACGCCGGCCCCCGCGGCGCCGGCCACCACCAGCTGGTCCGTCCAGGTCGCCGCGCTCAAGGCGGAGTCACAGGCCACCACGGTGATGGAGATGCTCGCCCGCGACGGCTTCCCGCCCCACCTCGTCAAGGACGCCGACGGGACGTTCAAGGTGCGGGCCGGCAAGTTCGCCTCCAAGGCGGAGGCGACGGCCTACGCCCGGAAGATGCGGCGCAAGTACGGCCAGGTGTTCGTCGTCGAGGAGCGCCCTTGAGCGGCCGCGTGGCCGATGGCGGCACGCCCCTGATGACGCAGTACCGGGAGATCAAGGCGCGGCACCCCAACGCGATCCTCTTCTTCCGCATGGGCGATTTCTACGAGATGTTCTTCGACGACGCCGAACTCGGCGCGAAGACGCTCGGCATCACCCTCACCTCCCGCGGCGACGGCGTGCCGCTCGCCGGCGTGCCGGTCAAGGCCGCCGCCGACTACCTCCGCCAGCTCCTCGCCGCCGGCCTCCGCGTGGCCATCTGTGAACAGGTCGAGGACCCGAAGGCCGCCAAGGGGATCGTCCGCCGCGAGGTGGTGGAGACGATCACCCCCGGCGCGGTGCTCGATGAGACCTTCCTGGCCGGGACGAAGAACAACTTCCTGGTCGCCGCGTGGACGGATGAGGCGCACGGCCGGATGGGCGGCCTGGCTGCCGTCGACCTCTCCACCGGCGAGTTCCTCCTCGAGTCGGTGCCGGGCGAGCGGCTCGCGGAATCGGTCGCGCGACTCGGCCCCGCCGAGGTGGTGCTGCCGGCGGAGTCGACGCTCGCGCTCGATGACGGCGTGATGCGCACCGCGCGCGAGGTGTGGGAGTTCGACCCCGCCCTCGCCCAGGACGATCTCGCGCGCCGTTTCCAGCTCGCCTCGCTCGACGGCATTGGACTCGGTGCCGAGGACGCGCCGGCGGTGGGCGCGGCGGGAGCGCTCCTCCGGTACCTGGCCGAGCTCCAGCCCGGCGGCCTCCCGCACCTGATGCGCCCGGTGGCGCGCCGCGGCGAGGGCCACCTCTGGCTCGACGAGATGACCCGGCGGAACCTCGAGCTGGTGGAGCCGCTCCGCTCCGGCACCCGGGGCGCCACCCTCATCGAGGTCATCGACGCCACCGTGACGCCGATGGGCGGCCGGCTCCTCCGCCAGTGGGTGCTCTCGCCGCTCGCCGACGCCGCCGCCATCGACCGCCGGCTCGACGCGGTCACCGTGTTCTTCGGCGACGCCCGCGGCCGCGCCCGGCTCCGCGAGGCCCTCGAGGGCGTGCGCGACCTCGAGCGCCTGGCGGGCCGCGCCGCCGCCGGACGCGCCACGCCGCGTGAACTCGGCGCCCTCCGCGACTCCCTGCTCCGGCTTCCCGACGTGCTGGGCGCCTGCACCGGCCTGAAGGACCGGGATGCGAGCGCCCTCCTCGCCACGATCGCCCGCAACTTCGACCTCCTCGCCGACCTGGCGGCGCGCCTCTCGGCGGGCCTCAGCGACCGGCCCCCGGCGGTGCTCGCCGACGGCGATGCGATCCGCCCCGGCTTCGACGCCGAGCTCGACGAACTGCGCGGTCTCCGCGACGGCGGGAAGAACTACATCGCCTCGCTGCAGGAGCGGGAGCGCGGACGCACCGGGATCCCGTCGCTCAAGGTGGGTTACAACAAGGTGTTCGGGTATTACCTCGAGGTGACTCACGCGCACGCCGGCCGGGTGCCGCCCGACTACGAGCGCCGCCAGACGCTGGCGGGCGCGGAGCGCTACGTGACGCCGGAGCTCAAGGAGTACGAGGCCAAGGTGCTGGGCGCCGAGGAGCGGATCGGGCAACGCGAAGGGGCGCTCTTTGCGGCGCTGCGCGACGAGGCAGGCCGCGCCGCGCCGCGGCTGCAGCAGACCGCCCGCGCGCTGGCGCAGCTCGACGTCTGGGCCGGGCTCGCCGACCTGGCCGAGCGGAACCAGTATGTCCGGCCGGCCGTGGACCAGGGGTTCGAGCTCGAGCTCGTCGGCTCACGGCACCCGGTGCTCGAGCGCCGGATGGCGCGCGAGGCGTTCATCCCCAACGACGTGCGCTTCGAGCCGTCGGCGCGGGTACTCCTGGTGACCGGCCCCAACATGGCCGGCAAGAGCACCATCCTCCGGCAGATCGGCCATTGCGTCCTGCTGGCGCAGATGGGTTCGTACGTGCCGGCCAGGTCGGCGCGGATCGGCGTCGTCGACCGGCTCTTTACCCGGGTCGGTGCGAGCGACAACCTGGCCCGCGGCCAGTCCACCTTCATGGTGGAAATGAGCGAGACGAGCGCCATCCTCCACAGCGCCACGGCGCGGAGCCTGGTGCTGCTCGACGAGATCGGCCGCGGCACGTCGACCTACGACGGCGTGGCCATCGCATGGGCGGTCTCCGAGCACCTGCACGACCGCACCGGGTGCAAGACGATGTTCGCCACGCACTATCACGAACTGATGCAGCTGCCGGAGACGCTGGCGCACGCGCGGAACTACAACGTCGCGGTGCGGGAGAGCGGCGGGACCGTGGTCTTCCTCCACCGCCTCGAACCCGGTGGCACCGACCAGAGTTACGGTGTCCACGTGGCGGAGCTCGCCGGGCTCCCGGCGCCGGTGGTCGCGCGCGCGCGGGAGGTGCTGGCGACGCTCGAGGGGGAGCACCGGGTGGCGCCCGGGGCCCCGCCGCCGCCCGCCGATCCGGGGCAACTGGCACTCTTCGCCGGCGAGCCCGACCCCGTCCTCCAGGAGCTCGGCGCGCTCGATGTCGACAGCCTGACACCGCTCGAGGCGCTCAACCGCCTGGCCGAGCTCAAGAAGCGGGCATCGCGGTCCAAATAACGTGGGACCACGGAGGGGCACGGAGATTCACGGAGAACTGATCGGTGGTGCGGTCTTGCGGACGGATCACAGGACCTAGCGTAACCTTCCCGAGCGAAGCGTGGGACCTAGCTCGCCCGCACCTGAAGCCGGCAAGGCAGGTCCCTCGCTTCGCTCGGGAAGGGTCCCCGGGGACGCGATCGCCCCGCCGGCTCGCCAGAGGCCCGTACTCGCGCGAGTTTTGCCGGATGACCCCCGCCCGCATCTTCTTGCTTGCGCTCGTCTTTTCCGCCTGCCGTCGCGCCGCGCCCACCACGGTCCAGCTCCCCGCCGCCCCCGCCAACCCGCCGAAGGCCGTCGAGCCGCCGGTGGCAGTGAACGCGCGGAGCCCGGTCGAGTACCCCCAGGCGCTCTACATCCAGGGGATCGAGGGCAAAGTGGTCCTCCGCCTCCACGTCGATTCCGCCGGCGTCGTCGACCCCGACTCCACCTCGGTGGCGGAATCGAGCGGCTACCCGGCGCTCGACTCGGCGGCGCTCTCGGCGGTGCCGCGGATGAAGTTCGCCCCCGCGCTCCGCAACGGCGTCCCCTCGGCGCTGACCTTTACCCAGCCCGTCATCTTCAAGCACGCACCACGCGCCGGAGGCGTCACCCCGTGAAGCCCCAGCACCTCGAGCCGTACGACTCCGTCCTCGACACCATCGGCTGGACGCCGCTCATCCGGCTGGCACGGGTGGGCCGCGGGGTGCGGACGCCGGTCTTCGGCAAGGCGGAGTACGTGAATCCGGGCGCGTCGGTCAAGGACCGGATCGGCCTCGCCATCATCGAGGACGCCGAGCAGCGCGGCGAGCTCAAGGCCGGGGGCACCATCGTCGAGGGGACGTCGGGCAACACCGGCGTCGGGCTCGCGATCGCCGCCGCACTCAAGGGATATCGCTGCATCTTCACGCTCCCCGACAAGATGTCGCCCGAGAAGATCCGGCTCCTCAAGGCGTACGGCGCCGAGGTGGTGGTGACGCCGACCGCGGTGCCGCCGGACCATCCCGAGAACTACGTGATGAAGGCCAAGCAGATCGCCCACGACACCCCCGGGGCCATCCTCGCCAATCAGTTCTACAATCCGGTGAATCCCGAGGCGCACTACCGCACCACCGGCCCCGAGGTCTGGGAGCAGACCAAGGGGAAGGTGACGCACTTCGTGGCCGGCGCCGGCACCGGCGGCACCGTGAGCGGCACCGCCCGGTACCTCAAGGAGAAGAACCCGAAGATCCGGATCATCGCCGGCGACCCGGTGGGATCGCTTTACACCGGGTATGCGAAGACGAAGAAGCTGGGCGACGGCGCGCCCTACAAGGTGGAAGGCGTGGGTGGCGACAAGGCGCCGACGACCGTCGTGTGGGACCTGATCGATGAGTGGCGCCAGGTGTCCGACCGCGACTCGATGGCGATGGCCCGCCGCCTGGCGCGGGAGGAAGGGATCCTGGTCGGCGGATCGGCGGGGCTCAACGTGCACATCGCGCTCGAGGTGGCCCGCCAGCTCGAGGACCCGAACGCGTGCGTCGTCACCATCCTCTGCGACACCGGCGAGCGCTACCTCTCCAAGGTCTTCAACGACGAGTGGATGCAGGAGAACGGGCTCCTCGACGTGCCGCGCCGCACCGTGGCCGACCTCCTGGCCCGGCGCCCCGTCGCGCAGCCCACCCTCGTGTCGGTGACCCCCGCGAGCCAGGTGCGCCAGGCGCTCAACCTGATGAGCACCTGGGGGGTGAGCCAGCTCCCGGTGGTCGACGGACAGCAGGTCGTCGGCGGGCTCACCGAGGCCACCCTTTCCGGCAAGGCGCTGGCCCAGCCGGCGCTCCTGCTGCAGCCGGTCAAGGAGGCGATGGACCCGCCCTTCCCCGTGGTCGACGTGGCGACACCGCTCGACCACCTGGCCACGATCCTTTCCACCACCGCGCCCGCCGCGGTCGTGAAGCAGGGCGACAAGCTGGTCGGCATCGTGAGCCGGCACGACCTGCTGCAGGAGCTGATCGGGAGGTAAAGCATCGTGAGACGTAAGACGTGAGACGTGAGACGTGCCGGACGGGCAGCACTGGTGACCCTCGACCCACGACCCGTGACCCACGACCTGCCACTCCTCCTCTACGACGCCGCCTGCGGCTTCTGCACCCGGCAGGTGCAGTTCCTCCTGCGGCACGACAAGCGTGGGACGCTCCGCTTCGCGCCGCTCGGAGGGGTGACGGCGCGAGGTGTCTTGGAGCGGCACCCGGAGCTCGAGGGGGTCGATTCGATGGTGTGGGTGGAGTCCGGCGCCGCTGGCGAGCGCGCCGCCGTCCGGTCAGACGCGGCCCTCCACGCCGCCCGGCATCTCGGTGGGCTCTGGCGATGCGCCACGTTCGGATACATCATACCCCGGCATTGGCGCGATACGGTGTACGACCTCATCGCACGGCATCGTCATCGGTTCGGCGGACCGACCTGCGCCGTGCCGGGACCGGAAGACGCCGGTCGATTCCTTCCCTGACACGGAGATCCCCGATGGACCGACCGGTACGAGCGCTGGTCGCGGGCGCGCTGGTGGCGGCGCTCACGGGAGGGTGCGCGTTGTCGCCGATGCTGCCGCCGATGAGCCGGGCGGACGCGACATTTTCGCCCGCTCCGCTTCCGCGGACCTTCCGTGCCACGCCTGGCGACGTGGCGGAGTCGATCCCGGTGGTGACGGAGTACGACTCCATCCTCGACGTCACCCGTACGTCCGTGACGACCCATCACGGGCTCTTCTTCCTTTGGATCCGCCGGCCCAGGCTCACGTTCTATTACGAGCATCCCGGGCGACGGGTCACGGCGCCGCCGGCCACGGTCGAGTTCGTGTTCCGGACACAGTCGCCGCAGGATATCGTAGACAACCATCTCTGGTTCAGCTGTGACGGCGCGCCGACCACCACGACCGCGGTCCCGGCCTTCTCGGAAGTGCCGAGCGCCAATACCGTGACCCAGTTCCTGGTGTACCGGCTGCCGCTTGCGGATTTCGCCGCGATTGCCGATTGTGATTCCCTGTCGGCCGCCGTCGGGAAGGTCCGGGCGGAGTTCACGGGGCCCCAGCGCGCCGCCCTGCGGGAGCTGGCCGGCACGATGTCCCCGTCGGCGAAGGATTGAAGCGCCGGCCGAGGCCGGCAGAGCGATACTCTTTCACTCACTCAGGAGCACCACCGTGGCGACCAAGCTCGACAAGGCGATCAAGCGGGAGCTCACCCTCGGCGACAAGACCTACACCATCGTGATCGCGCCCGAGGGGATCAAGATCACGTTCAAGGGCGGCCGGAAGGGCGTCGAGCATTCCTGGCCGATGCTCGTGGCCGGGCTTGATCAGCAGGACTGACGCCCCGTGACGCCGGTGCGGGCCCTGGCCCTCGTCGGGAGCCTGCGGACGGGTTCGTACAACAGGGCCCTCTTGCGCGCCGCCCTGGCGGTCGCGCCAGAGGGCCTGGTGCTTGAGGAGGGCCCGATCGGCGACCTCCCGCTCTACAACGGCGACCTGCACCCGCCGGCCCGTCCCGAATGGCCGGCGCCGGTGGGCCGGCTCGCCGCCCAGGTGAAGGCGGCCGATGCGCTGCTCTTCATCTCTCCCGAATACAACTACTCCATCCCCGGCGTGCTCAAGAACGCGATCGACTGGGTCTCGCGGATCCAGCCCTCGCCCTTCCACGACAAGCCCGCCGCCGTGATGGGTGCCACCAACGGGATGTGGGGGACGACGCGCATGCAGTACCACCTGCGCCAGGTGGGCGTCTTCACCAACCTCCACTTCCTGAACCGCCCCGAGATGCTCGTGGCCAAGGCGCAGGAGAAGTTCTCGGCCGAGGGTGACCTCACCGATGAGGCGACGCGCAAGGTGCTGGTGCAGTTCCTGACCGCATTCCGCGATTGGTCGCTCCGTGTCCGGCGGCCGGCATGACGTCGAAGCGCCTCCAGGTCTACGCCACGCCGGAGATCACCGTCACCTTCGACCCGACGGTCTGCCGGCACTCGGCGCACTGCATCCGGAGCCTTCCGGCGGTCTTCGACGTCC
>DASYXP010000023.1:0-3409 GCA_035934835.1 Gemmatimonadales bacterium
CCGCCGCGGGTCATCCTGCTCGACATCTCCCTCCCCGGGATGGACGGCGCCGAGGTGCTGCGCCGCCTCCGGACCGACCCGGGACTCGGGCGGATCCCCGTCATCGCCCTCACCGCGCACGCGATGACCGGCGACCGGGAACGATTCCTGGCCATGGGATTCGACGGATATGTGACCAAGCCGATCATCGACGAGACCCTCCTCTACGGCGCGATCGCGCGGCTGCTCCCCGGGCGGCCCGAAGGCGCCTGATGCCCGAACGTGCGGTCGGCCGCCAGAGCCTCGGATGGTTCGCCACCGGGATCGTGCTGCTCACGGTCACGGGCGTCGTCACGTTCCGGAGCCTGGAGCAGTTCGCGGAGGCCGTGGCCCTCGAGGGCCACACCTACGAGGTGCTCGAGACGGCATCGCAGTTCCGGACCGCGATCCGGACCGCAGAATCGAGCTCGCGGGGGTATGCCCTCTCCGGCGCCGCGAACCTCCGCGCGACCTACGAGCTGTCGCGGCGGCAGGCCGTCACGGCGCTGGGCCGCCTGGCCCTCCTCACGACCGACAATCCGGCCCAGCAGGCACGGCTCGACTCCCTGGCGCCGGTCGTCCACGCCAAGCTCGGGTTCAGCGACCAGCTCACCGGCCTCGGCGCCACGCCGGGCGCCACGCGACGGCTCTTCGCCACCGGCCGCGGTCAGCGGCTGATGGACTCCGTCGAGGCGCGGATCGCCGCAGTGAGCAACGCCGAGCGGCACCTGCTGGACGTGCGGGAGGACGGGGCCGAGGCCAGCGGCCGGGCAGCCATCACGGTGGTGGTCGTCGGCGGGATGCTCGGCGTCCTCCTGATGCTGGCCGGGGCCCAGGCCGGCTGGAACGAGATCGCGGAGCGCCGCCGCGTCGAGGAGCGCCTGGCGGTGGAGGCCGAGCGACAGGCGGTCATCATCGAAGTGCAGCAGGCCGTGGCGACCGCGCCGGCGGCCTCCGACGAGCTGATGCGGCTCATCGCCGACCAGGTGATGCACCTCTTCGGGGCCGACGGCGCCGGCATCGCGCTGCAGGACGGCGGGGACGTGGTCTACCGGATGACGGTCGGGATGCTGGAGCGGTTCCCCGGGCTCAGGCTCAAGATCGCCGGAAGCCTGGTGGGGAAGGTCTTTTCCACCGGGGTGTCGGCCCTGGTGCACGACACCGAGGCCGACCCGGACATCAACCGCGCGCTCGCGGCGCAGGTCGGCTTCCGCTCCGCCATCGCGCTCCCGCTCTCCCGCGGCGGCGTGACCATCGGTGTGCTGAACGTCGTATCCCGCCGGCCCGGCGCCTTCGGCGACGATGAGCTCCGCGGGGCACGGATCCTGGCGGGGCTCCTGTCAGCGGCGTTCACCAACGCAGCGGCGTTCGAGGCGAATCAGTTGCTGCTGGCCGAGCTGCGCCAGAGCCGCGATGCCGCCGAGACCGCCAACCGGGCCAAGAGCCAGTTCCTGGCCACGATGAGCCACGAGCTCCGCACACCGCTCAACTCGGTCATCGGGTTCTCCCGGTTGCTGCAGGGCAACCGGGCGGGCACGCTGTCGGCACAGGACCTCCAGTTCCTTTCGCGGATCGAGCAGAACGGCATCCACCTGCTCACCCTCATCAACGACATCCTCGACCTTTCGAAGATCGAGGCCGGCAAGTTCGAGGTGCAGCTGGCGCCGACCGACCTCGTGGAGCTGGTCCGGGACACGCTCGCACAGGTGGGCGGCCAGCCGCGGCGCGCGGAGGTGGAGCTTCGGGTCGACCTGCCGGACCGGGCCGACCCCGTCCAGGCCGACGCGGCCCGGCTCAAGCAGGTGCTCATCAACCTCGTGTCGAACGCGCTCAAGTTCACCGAGCGGGGGAGCGTCACGGTGCGGCTGGCGCTGGCGCCGGGAACGACCCGACCGGCGCGCCTGGAGGTCGAGGACACGGGGATCGGCATCCCGCCGGAGAAGCAGGCCGCCGTCTTCGAGGCGTTCCAGCAGGCCGACAACACCACGGAGCGGAAATACGGGGGCACCGGCCTCGGGCTCACGATCTCCCGCTCGCTGGTGGAATTGATGGGTGCGGCGCTCACGCTCACGAGCGAACCGGGGCGCGGCTCTACCTTTGCCGTCGAGTTCGGGCCCCGGCCACCGGGCGCGGATCGGACCGCGGCACCCCACCCCGCCAGGCGCACCGTGCTGATCGTCGAGGACGACCCGGGCCACCAGCGACTATTGCGGGCCGTGATGACGGCGGCGGGCTACGAGGTCGAGACCGCCCGGCACGGCCTCGAGGCATTCCAGCGGCTCGAGCGCCGCGTGCCCGACCTCATCCTCCTTGACCTCGCGCTCCCGGTGATGGATGGCACCACCTTCCTGTCCACGCTCCGCAAGAACCCGCTCCACGCCCACATCCCCGTCGTGGTCGTGACACAGACGCTGGCGCCGGGCCAGGCCGCGGCCCTCGGGCGCGACGTGCTCGGCGTGGTGCAAAAGGGGGTAGATTTCGAGCGAAGCCTCAGGGACGTGCTCCGGCGCCTGCCGGGACCGGAGGCAGCACGGGGATAGCGAGCGATGGCAGGAAGACTCAACATCGAGGTCGCGCAGCAGCGACCATTCCCAACGATCGAGGTCGAGGCAGCGCTCAACATCGTGCGCACCGCCGACGCCCTCGGCCGCCACATGTCCGAGGTCCTCAAGCCGTGGGGGCTCACCCCCACCCAGTACAACGTCCTCCGGATCCTCCGTGGCGCCGGCGAGCGGGGCCACACCTGCACCGCCGTGTCCGACCGGATGCTCACCCGCGACCCCGACGTGACCCGCCTGATCGACCGGCTGGAGGCCCGCGGGCTGGTGGCACGCACCCGCGACCCCGACGACCGGCGCGCCGTGGTCATCCGCCTGACGACCGAGGGGCGGGAGCTGGTGGACCAGCTCGACGCCCCGGTCGATGGAATGCACAAGAAACAGCTGTCACATCTCGGCGCCCAGCGGCTGCAGGAGCTCATCGCGCTGCTCGAAGCGGCACGGGAGCAGGTGGGCGGCTAGCGCGGGATCAGGGCGCATCGCAGGCGACGCGGCCTTCATCGTTGCCCCCGACGGGCGTGCCTCCGGGCGTCGTCGGCGCCACGCCGAAGTACTTCATCTCTCCCACATAGATCGCGCACCCCTTCGCGTCCGGTCCCACCAGCTGGCCCTGGGCCCACCATCCCCGACCACCCGCCTGCACGATCGTAAGGAAGGAGCCCTGCTTCACTGCGTCGGCGTGGGTCTTGGACATCGGCATCCCGAGCGCCAGCTGGTCGGTGGAGTAGGTCCCGTGGGCCGCATAGAATTTCTCCTCCATGACCGTCAAGTTCCGAAGCCACGTCCGGATCGGTGAGTAGGCGCCGGTCGGGGTCGGGGCCAGTCCCGAGATC
>DASYXP010000075.1:0-4928 GCA_035934835.1 Gemmatimonadales bacterium
CGCAGGTCCGTACCAGGATGTCGACGTCGCGGACGAAGTAGGCCGAGCAGTCGAAGTTGGTGAAGAGCCACTTGTGGGGGTTGAAGACGAAGCTGTCCGCCCGGTCCACTCCGTCGAGCAGGTGACGGTGTTCGGGAAGCACCGCCGCCGAGCCGGCGTAGGCCGCGTCGACGTGGAGCCAGGCACCGTACCGCGCCGCGATGTCGACGATGGCCGGCACCGGGTCGATCGCGGTGGACGAGGTCGTCCCCACCGTGGCCACCACACACGCCGGCTTGAGCCCAGCCGCGCGGTCGGCCTCCATCGCGGCCGCGAGCGCGTCGGGCCGCATTGCGTACGTGGCGTCCGTTCCGATCGATCGCAGCCGTTCCTCGCCGATCCCCGCGAGCCGCACCCCCTTGGCAATGGAGCTGTGCGCCTCGCGCGAGGCGTAGACGGTGAGCCGCCGGGCGTCTTCCGCGGAGGCGCCCTGCCGGGCCCAGCCGAAGCCGGTGGCACGCTCCCGGGCGCAGAGGATCGCCACCAGCGTGGCGCTCGACGCCGTGTCCTGGATGACCCCGGTGAACGTCGGCGGCAGCCCGATCAGGCCGCGGAGCCATTCCATCATCGCCTGTTCGGTCTCGGTCCCGGCGGGGCAGGTCGCCCAGCTCATGCAGTTCGCGCCCATCGCCGCGGTCATCATCTCGGCGAGCACCGACGCCGGGCTCGTGTCGGCCGGGAAGTACCCGAACCATCCCGGGTGCTGCCAGTGGCTCATTCCCGGCAGCACGATCCGCTCGAAGTCGGAAAGGATCCGTTCGAACGGCTCCCCACTGACCGGCGGCGCCGCCGGGAACTGGCGCCGGACCTGGCCGGGCTCGAGCGACGGCGTCACCGGCCGATCCGGCAGCGACTCGAGATAATCGGCCATCCAGTCGGCGATGCGGTGCGCGTTGGTGCGGAAGGTGTCGAGGTCCATGGCGATGGTCGTGGGTCGTGGGTCGTGGGCGAACGATATGACACGGTGGGTGCGGAGCGCACGGTGGATCGGGCGTCGTCGTGTCTGGACTCACGACCCGTGACCCTCGACCCACGACCCGTCCGCAAGAACCGGGTGGCCCCGCCCGTTATATTCTAACGCGTGCCTCACCTCTACACCCTCTTCGACACCCCGTTCGGCCGGTCCGGCATCGCGTGGGACGAGCGCGGGATCACCCGCATCCAGCTCGCCGAGGCGTCGGCCGCGGCCACCGCCGCGCGACTCGAGGCCCACGGCGCGCGTCGAGCGCGTATCACACCACCGCCACATGTGCAGGACGCCGCCCAGCGGGTCCGGCGCCACCTGGCCGGGAAGCCCCAGGACTTCACCTCCATCCCGCTCGCGCTCGATGGCCTCCCCGCCCCGCGGCGCCGGATCTACCAGGCCGCCCGCGCGGTGCCGGCCGGCGCCACGGTCTCCTATGGAGAGCTCGCCGCGAGCATCGGCTCACCCGGCGCGGCGCGTGCGGTCGGTGCGGCGATGGCCGAGAATCCCTTCATCCTGGCGGTCCCGTGCCACCGGGTGATGGGAAGCAACGGCCAGCTGCACGGCTTCTCCGCCCACGGCGGGATCGAGACCAAGCGCCGCATCCTGGCGCTCGAAGGGGTGCGGGTCTACATCCCGCGCCACGCCCCGCGCCGGTATCCCGACGGCCTCGAGTATGATCGCGCCGCGGCCGTGGACCACCTCCGCCGCGCGGACCCGGTGCTCGCGCGCCTCATCAGGCGGGCGGGGCCCTACGTCCTCGCCGTCCGCCGGATGCACGACCCTTTCCAGTCGCTGGTGCGGTCGATCGTCTACCAGCAGCTGAGCGGCAAGGCCGCCGAGACGATCCTGGGACGGGTGCTCGACCTCTACGCCCCGAAGGACTTCCCGACCCCGGACGACATCCTTGCCACCGCCGACGCCACGCTCCGCGGCGCCGGGCTCTCCGCCGGCAAGACCCGCGCGCTCAAGGACCTCGCCGCACGCACCAGGGAGGGCGTGGTGCCGCCGCTTCGCGCACTCCATCGGATGGGCGATGACGAGGTCATCGAGCGCCTCACCTCCATCTGGGGCGTGGGCCGCTGGTCGGTGGAGATGATGCTGATGTTCCGGCTCGGCCGCCCCGACGTCCTCCCCGTCGACGACCTCGGCGTCCGCCAGGGCTTCGACCTCGCATATGGGCGGCGCCGCCCGGTCTCCCGCGACCAGCTGGCGGAGCACGCCGAGGCGTGGCGGCCCTATCGCTCGGTGGCGAGCTGGTACATGTACCGCGCCGTGGACCTGCACCGGAAGGGAGAGCGGTAATGCGGGCCCGCATCCGCTTTGCGCTGGCGTACTTCGTGTGCTGGGTGGCCTACTTCGAGGTGGGCCGCCTGCTCTTCCTGGGCTGGTACTGGCAGGATACCGCCACGCTTGGCTTCGGCACCTTCCTGGGCGTGCTCGCCCACGGCCTCCGGATGGACGCCGCCTCGGCCGCGTACCTGATGCTCGTCCCGGTCTTGGCGCTGATGGCCACGTCGTACGTGCCGTGGAAGTTCGTGCGCTGGCTCGTGGCCGGGTGGACGGGGCTCTTCGTCGTGGTGGTGGCGGCACTCACCATCGGCGACCTGGGGCTCTTCCGGGAGTGGGGCTTCCGGCTCGACAGCACCTGGCTGATGTACATCAACCGGCCCAGGGAGATGATCGCCTCGGCCGGCTCTTCACCCGTCACGGCGCTGCTGACCGTCTTCGTGGTGTACGGCGCGCTCGGGTTCTGGGCCTTCAGGCGCTGGGCCCTCCCGCCCGCCGATGACCCCGACCTCCGGCCGGTCGGGTGGCCGGTCCTTCCCGCCGGCGTCTTCAGCGTGTTGGTGCTGACGTTCGTCTCGCGCGGCGGGTTCCAGCTCACGCCGCTCACGCACAGCAGCGTCTACTTCAGCGACAACGACTTTGCCGACCAGGCCACGCTCAACGTCGGCTGGAACTTCTTCTACTCCGTCAACCACCACGAGTACCAGAAGAGCAATCCCTACGCCTTCCTCCCGGCCGCGGAGGCCAGGGCGCGCGCCGACACGCTCCTCGCGCCGGACCGGGGCGTGCCGCCGCGCCTCTTCCGCCTGGCGCACCCGAACGTGATCGTGGTCATCTGGGAGAGCTTCTCGGCCAAGCTCGCGGCCTCGACCGGGGGGAGGAGCGGCGTGGTGCCCGAGTTCGACTCGCTGGCCCGCACCGGCATCCTCTTCGACAGCATCTACGCCAGCGGCAACCGCACCGAGAAGGGCCTCCCGGCCATCCTGAGCGGCTATCCCGCGCTCGGCAATGCGTCGATCCTGAAGTCACCGAGGAAGTTCGCGTCGCTGCCCGGGCTCGCGCGCGACCTCGGCACCGCCGGATACGATTCGCGCTTCCTGTACGCCGGCGAGCTGGCCTGGGCCAACTTCCGCTACTACCTCCGCGACGCGGGATTCCACACCGTATCCGGCGAGGAGGCGTTCTCCGGGGATCGCTTCCGCACCAAGTGGGGGTATCACGACCAGGTGCTCTTCGAGCGCGCCGACGGGATCGTGGACTCGCTGTCGCGGCCATTCCTTTTCACCCTGCTCACGCTCTCGAGCCACGACCCGTACGACATCCCGGTGGCGCACGCCTTCCCCGGCAACGACGTGGGCCAGCTCTTCCTGAGCGCCCATCACTACAGCGACTCGACCCTCGGCGCCTTCGTGCGCACGCTCGCCGCCAAGCCGGTGTGGGACAGCACCGTCGTCATCATCCTGGCCGACCACGGCCACCGGCTGCCGGAGCTCGACCCGCCCGCCGAGCATTCCGACCCGAGCGCCTTCCACATCCCGATGCTCTGGGTGGGCGGCGCGCTCGCGGTCCACGACACCGTGATCCACACCATCGGATCCCAGACCGACCTGGCCTCGACGCTCCTCGACCAGCTCGACATCTCCCGCGCGCACTACACCTGGGGCGATGACCTGCTCCTCAGCGGCCACCGCCCTGACGCCTACTACGGCTTCCACGACGGGTTCGGATACCTCGACCGGAACGGCGGATTCACCTACAACGACGTCGGCCGGCGCGTGATGCAGCATTGGGGCGCCGTCGACAGCGCCGACGTGCGGAACGGGATGGCGCTGCAGCAGCAGCTCGTGGCCGACTACGAGGCGCGCTAAGCGCCAGGCGGGCGGCGATGCCTGAGCTCCCCGACATCACCGTCTACGTCGAGGCGCTCGGGCGCCGCGTCACCGGCCAGGCGCTGGAGCAGGTGCGCCTCCGAAGCCCCTTCCTCCTCCGCAGCGTCTCGCCACCGATCACCGAAGCCGAAGGGCGCGTGGTCCGCACCGTGTCCCGCCTCGGCAAGCGGGTCGTCCTGGAGCTCGAGGGCGAGCTGTTCCTCGTCCTCCATTTGATGGTCGCCGGCCGGCTCCACTGGAAGGCGCGGGGCGCCAAGCCCGCCGGCAAGGCGGGGCTCGCCGCGTTCGACTTTCCCGTCGGGACGCTCACGCTCACCGAAGCGGGCACCAAACGCCGTGCATCGCTGCATTTGGTACGGGGCCGTGACGAGCTGGGTCAGTTCGACCGCGGCGGCCTCGAACCCCTCTCCACGCCGGTGGCGGAGCTGCTCGCGCGCCTCCGGAGCGAGAACCACACCCTCAAGCGGGCGCTCACCGATCCCCGGATGCTGAGCGGCGTCGGGAACGCCTACTCCGACGAGGTGCTCCACCGCGCTCGACTCTCCCCGCTCCGCCTGACCTCGAAGCTCACCGACGACGAAGGCGGGCGCCTCCACGCCGCGCTGCTTCAGGTCCTCCACGAATGGACCGACCGGCTCCGGCACGAGGCGGGTGACGGCTTCCCCGAGCACGTCACCGCCTTCCGGGCGGGGATGGCGGTCCACGGCCGCTTCCGGGAGCCCTGCCCCGTGTGCGGCACGCCGGTC
>DASYXP010000078.1:0-2198 GCA_035934835.1 Gemmatimonadales bacterium
CTAGGTGCTAGGTGCTAGGTGCTAGGTGCTAGGTGCTAGGTGCTAGGTGCTAGGTGCTAGGTGCTAGGTGCTAGGTGCTAGGTGCTAGGTGCTAGGTGCTAGGTGCTAGGTGTCCGAAGGTAACAACGAACCGCCCGATGCGGAAACCGAGGCCGAGGCCCCCAGCCCTGCCACTGATAGCTGACAGCCGATAGCTGATGGCGGCCACCCCCTCACGCCCCATCCGGCAGCGTGGCCAGGAACCCCGGCGGGCGGCGCACCTTGGTGGCCTGCTCGAACGCGAAGCCCAGACGGAGCATCGTCCCTTCACTCCACGCGCCACCGATGAAGCTGAGGCCCACCGGGAGCCCGAAGACGAAGCCCATCGGCACCGTGATGCTCGGATACCCCGCCACGGCCGCGGGCGTCGAGCTCCCGCCGGTGAAGTGGTCACCGTTCACGGGGTCGGTGGGCCACGCCGGGTTGCCGGTCGGCGCCACCAGCGCGTCGAGCTTGTGCGCCGCCATCGCCGCGTCGATCCCCTCCTTCCGCGACAGCCGGACACACTTCGCCCGCGCCGATCGGTACGCCTTGTCCGTGAGCGGTCCGCGCGACTCGGCCTTGAGGAACTCCTCCTGGCCGAACCAGGGCATCACCCGGTCCCGGTGCTCGTCATTGAATGCAATGATGTCGGCCAGCGTCTTCCGTGGCGCGGACGGCCCCAGGTCAGCGAGGTACGCATTGAGGTCGGCCTTGAACTCGTAGCTGAGGACGGTCCCCTCGTCGGCGTCGTAGTCGCCGTTGTGGGGGAGCTTGACCTCGTCCACCACCGTTGCGCCGGCCGACGTCATCGCGTCGAGCGCCTGCTGATAGAGGCGGTCCACTTCGGGATGGTAGCCGGCGAACGGGCCGCGCAGGACGCCGATCCGCGCACCCTTGAGCCCGTTCGGGTCGAGGAACCTGGTGTAGTCCGCCGCCAGGTGACCGCGGGACGCGTCGGTGGCAGGGTCGCGGGCGTCGGGACCCACCAGCGCTCCCAGGAGGATCGCAGCGTCGGTCACGGTGCGGGCCATCGGACCGGCGGTGTCCTGGCTGTGCGAGATCGGGATGATGCCGGCCCGGCTCACGAGCCCCACCGTGGGCTTGATCCCGACCAGCCCGTTGGTGGACGACGGACAGACGATCGACCCGTCGGTCTCGGTGCCGACCCCCACGGCGGCGAAGTTGGCCGAAACGCCGCTGCCGGTGCCCGAGCTCGAGCCGCACGGGTTCCGGTCGAGGATGTATGGATTGCGGCACTGCCCGCCTCGGCTCGACCACCCGCTCGTGGCCCGCGTCGAGCGGTAGTTGGCCCATTCGCTCAGGTTCGCCTTGCCGAGGATGACGGCACCGGCCGCCCGCAGGCGCGCCGCCACCCCCGAGTCGCGGGGCGCAATGCTCCCCTCGAGCGCGAGCGATCCCGCGGTCGTGGTCATCCGGTCGGCGGTGGCGATGTTGTCCTTGATGACGACCGGGATCCCGTGCATCGGGCCGCGGAGCTTCCCCGCCGTCCGCTCGGCGTCGAGCGCGTCGGCGATGGCGAGTGCGTCGGGGTTGAGGTCGAGCATCGCGCGGAGGGTCGGGCCCTGGCGGTCCATCGCGGCGATGCGGCCGAGATAGAGCTCGGTGAGCCGGCGCGCGGTGTACTTGCCTGAGGCCATCCCGGCCTGCAGCTCCGGGATCGTGATCTCGTCGAGTTCGAACGCGGAAGGCGGGAAGGCGGTGCGGCGGTCAGGCGGCGAGGGCGCCCGCGGAATGTCGGCGACCGGAGGTCTGGGCCCCAGCGCAGCGCCGGCGCCGGCAAGCGTGGCAGCGGACAGGAAATCTCGGCGAGAGAGATCGCTCACGGAGCCTCGCAGGTTGTCGTGGGGACATGGAGCGTACCGGGATCGAACCGGTGACCTCCTGCTTGCAAAGCAGGCGCTCTCCCAGCTGAGCTACGGCCCCAAGCTCAGATCTCAGAGGGCAGATGTCAGGCATCAGAACGCCGCTCTGATACCTGATCCCTGGCATCTGGCATCTGATTGGTGGGCCAGGGAAGATTTGAACTTCCGACCTCACGCTTATCAAGCGCGCGCTCTAACCAACTGAGCTACTAGCCCGGATTCAGAGAACAGCAGTCAGAAGTCGGAAGCCGGAAGGCAGAAGTCAGCAGGGCGCCACAACGACACTGACTTCCG
>DASYXP010000093.1:0-3731 GCA_035934835.1 Gemmatimonadales bacterium
CGGAAGGTTAAGGCACGTTGTCAGCCGCAAGGCGAAGCAGCGAACCGAAGCCCCGGTAAACGGCGGCCGTAACTATAACGGTCCTAAGGTAGCGAAATTCCTTGTCGGGTAAGTTCCGACCTGCACGAATGGCGTAACGACTTGGGAGCTGTCTCTTCCGTAAGCTCGGCGAAATAGCAGCATCGGTGAGGATTCCGATTTCCCGCGACAGGACAAAAAGACCCCATGCACCTTTACTATAACCTGCCATTGATTGTCGGTATCAGCTGCGTAGCATAGGTGGGAGCCGTTGATCCCCGGGTTTCGGTCCGGGGGGAGGCACCAGTGAAATACCACCCTTCTTTTACTGATAATCTCACTCCGGCGGCAACACCGCCGAGGACCGTGGCTGGCGGGTAGTTTGACTGGGGCGGTCGCCTCCCAAAAAGTACCGGAGGCGCGCGAAGGTGCCCTCAGTGCGGTCGGTAATCGCACGACGAGTGTATACGCAAAAGGGCGCCTGACTGCGAGCGCGACGGCGCGAGCAGGGACGAAAGTCGGCGTAAGTGATCCGGTGACCCCGTGTGGATGGGTCATCGCTCATCGGATAAAAGGTACGCTGGGGATAACAGGCTTATCGCGCCCGAGAGTTCATATCGACGGCGCGGTTTGGCACCTCGATGTCGGCTTGTCACATCCTGGGGCTGGAGAAGGTCCCAAGGGTCCGGCTGTTCGCCGGTTAAAGTGGCACATGAGCTGGGTTCAGAACGTCGTGAGACAGTTCGGTCTGTATCCGTCGTGGGCGTGGGAGTGTTGAGGGATGTCGACTCTAGTACGAGAGGACCGAGTCGAAGCGACCGCTCGTGTACGGGCTGTCCCGCCAGGGGCAGCGCCCGGTAGCGATGTCGCGCAGGGATAACCGCTGAATGCATCTAAGTGGGAAACCCGTCCCAAGATGAACGCTCCTGGACCTTAAGGTCCCTGAAGGGCCCTGGGAGACTACCAGGTTGATAGGCCGCAGATGCACGGGGCGCGAGCCCTTGAGTCGAGCGGTACTAATCGCCCGTGAAGTTTGATCTCTTCCGCTTTTTCCGACATCACCGCTCATCCATCTCTGCGATTGTTCGCCGTCGGCCTCGGCCGACGGTGCACGTATCGCTGACGACTAGCGCGCAGGGGCCACACCCGTTCCCATACCGAACACGGCCGTTAAGCCCTGCAGCGCCGATGGTACTACGATCGCGAGGTCGTGGGAGAGTAGGCCGTCGTCAGCTCCTCTGTGAAGCCCCGCCATCCCCTGGATGACGGGGCTTCGCTTTTCCCGGCCCCGCCACCCCCGGGTATCTTCCACCATGACCCAGTGCGGCCACATCGCCCTTGCGGGCCGGCCCAACGTCGGCAAGTCCTCGCTCCTCAACGCCCTGGTCGGCGGCCACCTCGCCATCGTCTCGCCCAAGGCCCAGGCCACCCGCCTGCCGGTCACGGGCCTCCGGACCGAGGGCGAGGTCCAGTTCGTCCTCCACGACCTGCCGGGGCTCCTCCAGCCCGAGTACCTCCTCCACGAGCGCATGCGCGAGACGGCGCTCGCATCGGTCGCCCGGGTCGACGTCGTGCTCCACCTGCACCCCGCCGCCGACGCACCCGCGCCGGCGTTCGCCACGCTGGCCGGGCTCCCGCGCCCGCCGCGCGCCCCCGTCCTTACGGTCTACACCAAGGCGGACCTCGTGGCGCCCGCGGTGCGCTCGGCGCTGGCCGCGTCCGGCATCCCGGTGAGCGTCGAGGACCCGGCCTCCATCGACACCCTCCTGGCCCGGATCACGCCGCTCCTCCCCGCGGGCCCGTTCGAATTCCCCGACGACGAACTCGGCACCCAGCCGGTCCGCTTCTTCGTGACCGAGTACCTCCGCGAGGCGGCGTTCACCCTGCTCGAGGAGGAACTGCCGTACGCCGTCACCGCCGAGGTCGAGGAGTTCCGCGAGGAACGCGATCCGGTGTACATTCGGGCGTCCCTCTTCGTCGAGACCGAGTCCCAGAAGGGGATCGTGATCGGCCGGCAGGGCCGGATGCTCAAGGCGATCGGCGCCCACGCCCGCGGGCGGATCGAGGAGCTGCTCGGCCGGAAGGTCTACCTCGACACCTGGGTGAAGGTGCTCCCCAAGTGGAGGCGCTCCGCGGAGCTCCTCGCCCGGTTCGGTTTCCCGCCGCCCAGCCCGGAGTGAACGTGAGCCTCCCCGAAGACCTGCTGGAGATCCTGGCCTGCCCCAAGTGCCGGGGTGCCCTCGAGTACCGCCGCGACCCGGAGTCGCTGGTCTGTCATGCCTGCCGGCTGGTCTACCGGGTCGACGATGGGATCCCGATCCTCTTGATCGACGAGGCCAAGCCGCTCTGAACGCCAGGCCCGCCCCCGTTTGACTTCCCGCCGGGCAAGTCCTAAGTTTTTGCGGATACGTCTCTTACAAGGGGCCAGCGGGTGCGGAATCGCCCGTCGATTCTCTACCATTCGCCGGGCGGTGCACCGGTCCCCGCGGTCCTGACCGAGTGGGGGGCCGCGCTGGGCGCGCCGGTCATCCTGGTCCCGACACCCGACGAGGTCGTGACGATCCTCCTGCGCGGCCCGCTGTCCTACGTGATGGTCGATGGCAGGGACGGCGCGGTGACCGGCGCGGTGCTCGTCGAGCGGCTCAAGAGCGATCCGTACACCGCGATCGTCCCGGTGGCCGTCCTGGCGCCGCAGCACGACACGCTCGAGATCGCCGCGTGGTTCGCCGCCGGCGCGGACGAGGTGCTGACCCCGCTCCTCGAGCCGCTGGAGCAGCGCTCGCGCCTCGACGCGATGGTCGTCCGCACCGTGCGCGATGTCGCCGTGCATCCGTCGACGCGCCTGCCGGGCACCACCGAGATCGAGCGGGCCATCCGCCGGCAGCTCAATGCCGGCGGGGAATTCGCGGTCTGCTACGCCGACCTCGACCACTTCAAGGAATTCAACGACCGCTACAGCTACTACGACGGCGACCGCATCATCCTCATCGTGTCGCGCATCCTGCACGACGTGGTGAAGGGGATGGCGGGCCCGCAGGGCTTCGTCGGGCACATCGGGGGCGACGACTTCATCTTCATCGTGCCCAACGCGCTCACGTCGCAGGTCTGTGCGGAGATCCTCGAGGTCTTCGACACCCTGGTCCCGCTGCAGTACAATGACCAGGACCGGCGGGCCGGGTACTTCTTCGGCAAGGACCGCCGGGGACAGCTGCACCGGGTGCCGCTGATGACGCTGTCGGTCGGGATCGTCACCAACCGCAATCGCAGCTTCAGCCACCCCGCCCAGCTGAGCGAGCTGGCAACGGAAATGAAGAGCTATGCGAAGACCCTGCCGGGATCGGTCTTCGTGGTCGACCGCCGCCACGCCGCGGACGTGCCCGAGCGCGATCCCGCTTCGCCATCGCTGAGCACCGAGGGACGCTGAATGAACGTCGCTTGCCCGACCTGTGCCACCGTCTATCGCGTCGACCCGGCCAAGGTCCCGGCCGCCGGCGTGAGCGCGCGCTGCGGCGTCTGCGCCGCCGTCTTCCCGGTCGCGACCAACGGCACGGGCCCGGCGCCCGCACCCGCCGCGATCCGTCCTCCCGAGCCGGTCCCGGCGCCACCGGTGGCACGACCGGTCAGTCCGCCCCCGCCGGCCCCGGCGCCGGCGCCGATGCCTCCGCCGATGGCTGCGCCTCCGCGGCCGAGCCTCGCGGCGCCGGCCGGCGGCC
>DASYXP010000098.1:0-5955 GCA_035934835.1 Gemmatimonadales bacterium
GATGACGAGGATGCGCCGCGGGCCCGCGGTCGCGGGCACCACCGGTTCGGCAGGTTCCTCCGCCACGGGGCGTCCATCGCCGGGGAACTCGACGGTGAACGTGGCGCCGGCGCCGGGCGCGGTGGTGAGCGAGATCCGCCCGCCGTGCTCCTTCGCAATGCCCTGGCTGATGGCAAGGCCGAGCCCGGTGCCCTGGCCCTCGGGCTTGGTGCTGAAGAACGGCTCGAACGCCTGGGCGGCGACCTCCGCGGTCATCCCGGGGCCGTCGTCGCGGACGTCGACAGCCGCGCCATCGAGCCAGGGTCGGAGCCGGATGGTGATGGTGCCGGGCCGGCCGGTGGTGCCGATGGACTGTGCGGCGTTGTTGATGAGGTTGAGGAAGATCTGCTGGACCCGCGGCGCATCGACGTTGACATCCGGGATGCCGGGCTCGCCGGTGACGTGGATCTCGATGCCGCTCGCCACGAACTGGGCGCGCAGCAGCGCCAGCGTCCCTTCGAGGATCGGGCGCAGCGGCTGACGCCGGCGCTCGGGCTCGTGGCGCCGGGCAAAGCGGAGCAGGTTCCGCACCAGGGTCGAAGCGCGCGTCGCTTCCTGTTGGATGACCGACAGCGGCTCGCGGAGCCCCGCCGGCACGTCCGGCGCTTCGGCCAGGAAGTCCGCGAACCCGACCACCGACGTGAGCGGGTTGTTGAGCTCGTGCGCCACCCCGGCGATCAGCTGACCGATGGCCGACAGCTTCTCCGACTGGACCAACTGGTCCTGCAGGCGGCGGCGTTCGGTCTGGTCATCGAGCACGAGGACGTGCTCGCCGCTGGTGCCGCCGGGGAGCGGGAATGCGGTGGCCAGCAGGGTCCGGCCCGAAGCCTTGAGCTCGGCCTCGCGGCGACCGTCGTTCGACTCGTCGAAGAGTTCCCGCAGGCTCATCGCCCAGGCGGGCGGGACCAGGCTCAGCCAGGGCCATCCGGGGAGCTCCGCCGGGGTGCTCCGCATCAGGCGCGCGAACGACCGGTTGGCGCCCTTGACCCGGCCGCGTCCGTCCACGATGCAGAGCGCGATCGACAGCGCATCGGCCACCCGCTCCCACGCCTCCGCGGCGGGGATCCGCCCAATGGCGGCGAGCGCGGCACCGGCCTGCGCGGCCAGGGCCTCGGCGAGCGCCAGGTCGGCGGAGGTCCAGCGCGCGCCGGCGCCACCGAGGAGGAGGGCGCCGAGCCGGTCGCTTGCCGTGGTGATGGGGACGATGAGGAGGTCGGGTGCCGGCGCGTCGCCGGCGGCCAGGCCGAGGCGGCCCTCGGCCTCGGCGGCGGCGAGATGCTGGCTGCCACGCCGCAATGCCAGGGTCAGGAGGTTACGGAAGCGCTCGCCCGGCGGCGGCTCGGCGTGGAGCGGAGTGCCGGCCTCGTAGTCGCCGCGGGTGAGCGCCACCGCACAGGCGTCCGGGGCGAACGTGGCATGCAGGCGGGACGCGAGGCGGGCCACCACGGTCGGCGCATCGGCCACGCCGGCGAGCTCACGGGCGAATTCGGCGACGGTGCGGAGCGCATCGGTCACGCGGCCGCCCCGGCCGGCCTGGGTGTGCAGGCCCGCACGAACGCCTGGAAGAGCCGCGAATCCGGGGAGTCGGCCTCGGCGTGAAAGGCCTCCGGATGCCATTGCACGCCCACCAGCCAGGGACCATCGGCGGATTCGAACCCTTCGACGAGCCCGTCGGGTGCCGTGGCCGTCGGTACCAGTCCCGGCGCCAGCCTCCGGACTCCCTGATGATGGAAGGAATTGACCGTGACCGGGCTCGCGCCGACGGACCTGGCGAGCGCGCTCCCGGCCACGACCTCGATGGCGTGGACCCGGGCGGTGCGGGCCCAGGTGCCGTCGTGGTGGACGCGGCCCGGGCGCTCGGTCGGGAGGTCCTGCCAGAGGGAGCCGCCGAGGGCGACGTTCACCACCTGCATCCCGCGGCAGATGGCGAGGACCGGCAGACCGCGGGTCCGGGCGGCGTCAAGCATCGCGAACTCGAACGCATCCCGGTCGGGCTCGAGCGGGCCTAGCTTCGGGTGAGGGGTAGCGCCATAGCGGGCCGGGTCGAGGTCGGCACCGCCGGAGATGAGCAGTCCGTCGAGGGCCTCCGCCAGCTGGCCGGCGGAGGACGCCGGGACGGCCGGCGGGAGCACGAGCGGAAGGCCGCCCGCGGCGGCGACGGCGGACACGTACGCCGCGTTGACGCCGGCGTGGCGCTGGCCGTCGATCTCGCGCAGGCGCCCCGTGATACCGATCCGCCGCGTCATCGAAGGGTCGAGTCGGGGAAGATGGGGCAGCGGGGATCCTCGACCTTCGTCGGCAGGAGCGAGATGCCGATCAGCGGCACAGTGGAATCAGCGAGCACCACCGACCCGATGACCGGGGCGCCGCGGACGATCTCCCCTTCGTATACCACCACGCCGAGCGCCCGGTAGGCCGTGTCCTGAACGAGGACGCCGTACCCGGCGTGGAACTTTGCCGGTGGGGCCCCGACGACGCCGACCACCCAGCGGTCGTGGTCGCGTCCCACCAGGGCCGGGAGGGCCGGGCCGGCCACGAGCCGTACCGGAAGCTTACCGGGGAGGGAGCCCGGGGGCGTGGCGAGGGTCTGGCCCGGGGTCGAGAACTCGCTCAGGATCGCCAGGGGACCGAACATCGCCGCCAATCCGCAGGTCACGCTGCCGCCGGCCGGTTGCCTGCATCCGGCGAGTCCCACGAGCAGGAGAAGTGTGCGGCGCATCAGGCTCCCCGGGGAGGCATCAACGGCCCAAAGATAACCGTTCCGCCGGGCCCCGGCCGGGCCGCGCTTGACGCGCCGCCCGCAGCGGAATGACATTTGAACGGCTTGCCTCCACCCCCATTTCCCGGGCGCATCCGTGGGATTCTTCGCGCGTCTCCGCGACCGGCTCGACCGGCTGATCGACGGGGCCACCGTGCCGCCGACCCCGCGCGAGACCGCGGCGGCGCTGCGGCAGGCGCTTCTCGACCACAAGCTCGGCCTCGGTGACCTGCACCGAGCGCGGGAGGCCACCGAACGGGAGCTCGCCGACGAGCGCCGGCAGCTCGCCGACGCGGAGCGCCGGGGCAGCCTTGCGGCGGCCATCCCCGATCCGGAGACGGTGCGGGTGGCCGGGGAGTTCGCCGGCCGGCATCGGGAGCGCGTGGCGGTCCTCGAGCGGAAGCTCGCCGTCCAGGGGGACGAGGTGGCGCTTGCGGAGCGGGAGGCCGCGGAGCTCGGGGCGCGGTGGCGGGAGGCGCAGCGCGGGCTCGGCCCTTCCGGCATGACCCCGAGTGTGGAAGAGGCGTGGCGCGGCCTCGAGGCGGCCGGGGCCGACCGGCCCGAGCTCGACCTCGAACACGAGCAGCTCCGGCACCAGGCCGACCGCGCGGCGCGGGACCAGGCCGCCGACCTGCAGCTGCACGCCCTCAAGAAGAAGCTCGGCAAGGAATAGCAGGGGAAGGACGGGCGGTCGTCCATCCTGGACCGTTCGCGAGTCACCCTCACCGACAACCAGGAGCATCGCGTGGCGTCGAACTCGTCCGACACTGCCTTCTTCGGGCATCCCCGCGGATTGGCGACCCTCTTCGGGACCGAGATGTGGGAGCGCTTCTCCTTCTACGGCCTCCGTGCGGTCGTCATCCTCTACATGACCGCCGCCCTCGAGAACGGCGGGCTCGGCTGGAGCGTGGGGAAGGCGGGCGCCATCTACGGGATGTATGCCGCGCTGGTGTACATGCTCTCGCTCCCCGGCGGCTGGGTGGCCGACAAGCTGATCGGCCTGCGGCGCGCGGTGCTGTACGGCGGCATCCTGATCATGCTGGGCCAGCTCACGCTCGCGATCCCCGGCGCCGCATTCCTCTTTCCCGGGCTCGGGCTCATCATCCTCGGCACCGGGCTCCTCAAGCCGAACGTGAGCGTGATCGTCGGCGAGCTCTACCCGGAGAAGGACCTCCGGCGGGACGCGGGGTTCTCGGTGTTCTACATGGGGATCAACCTCGGCGCGACCATCGCCCCGCTGATCGTGGGCGGGCTGGCGCAGGCGCCGGGATTCCGGTCGCTGCTCACCTCGTGGGGGTTCAACCCCATCAATGCGTGGCACTGGGGATTCGGCGTCGGTGCGCTCGGGATGCTGGCAGGCGTGATCCAGTTCCGGCTGGGCTGGAAGCACCTGGGGACGGCCGGGGCGGCGCCGAGCGTGGCGCCCGATTCGGCCGAGGGGCGTTCGGCGTGGCGGATCGCGCGGCTCAGCGGGATCGCCGCGGTGGCCGTGGTGGCCGGCCTCATCTTCCTGGTGCGGGGCGGCGCGTGGACGGCGGAAGGCATCGCGGCCAAGTTCCCCTACCTCTTCGGGGTCCTGGTGGTGGCGTTCTTCGTCTGGCTGTTCGGGATGGGCAGCTGGACCCGCGATGAACGGAAGCGGCTGGTGGTGGTGCTGGTGCTCTTCGTCGCCTCGGCCATCTTCTGGGCTGCGTTCGAGCAGGCGCCCTCGACCCTCAACCTCTTTGCGCTCCAGAACACGCGGAACAGCATCCTCGGCTGGACCTTCCCCTCCACGTGGCTCCAGTCGGTCAACTCCCTCTGCATCATCGCACTCGCGCCGGTCTTCGCGTGGATCTGGATCAAGCTCGGCACGCGGGACCCGTCGAGCCCGACGAAGTTCGGGTTCGGGCTCCTCTTTGCCGGCCTGGGCTTCCTGGTGATGATGTTCGCGGCGCGCGCCTCGGCGGGCGGGGTGCTCGTGAGCCCGATGTGGCTCGTGCTGACGTATCTGCTCCACACCGTGGGCGAGCTCTGCCTGAGCCCGGTGGGATTGAGCTCGATGACCAAGCTCGCCCCCGATCGCGTCAAGGGGATGATCATGGGCGTGTGGTTCCTGGGCACCTCGCTCGGGAACCTCATCGCCGGGAACGTGACCCGGCTTTACGGTTCGCTGACGGTGCCGCAGCTCTTCGGGGCGGTGGCGGCCTTCTGCATCGTGCCGGCGATCATCATGTTCCTGCTCGTGGTCCCGATCCGGCGGATGCTCGCGCGGGCCTGACGCCCCGCCGCGGGTCACCGACGGACGAGGGGGCGGCGCATCGGCGCCGCCCCCTCGTTGCATGCGGGGAGCCGGCCGGGGTCAGGACGCCACCCGATGGGCGCGGGCGAGCAGTGCCTCCACACCGCCGTCGGCGTCGCGCAATGGCGTACGGCTGACCTGCAACTCGGGGGATGCCGGGTCGGTCACCGTCCACCGCTCGCGGACCTCCCGGGCCTCGCCGGTGTGGAACACGCGGCGGGATTCGTCCGCGGCCGCGAGCGCCACGGCGGGCGGGAAGAGGTCGAAGAGCGAGCGTCCCTCCACCGCGGCCCGATCCGGGAATCCGAGCGCCCGGGCAAAGGCCAGGTTGCAGCGCGACACGGACAGGGTCTCGCGGGTCAGCACATACACCGGTTCGGGGAGCGCAGCGAGGACGACGTCGAGGTCGGTGGCCGGGGTGGGCGTGGGCGGGGGCGGGGCGAGGGCCGGTGCCGCCGGCGCGGACTCAGCCGGTGGCGCCGCCTCGGTGCGCCGGAACGACACGAGCTCGGCGATGGGAAAGGCGCCCGTCTCCGCCGACAGCGTCGATACCGGTTCGTGCCTCGTCGGCCGGCTCTGGACCACGGCGCCGGCGAGCGTCAGGCCGAGCGTCGCGCCGAAGGCGAGGAAGGCCTGGAGCTCCACGAGCGCATCGGGGTATTCGGCCGCGTGCAGGGGACCGCGGCCGGATGCGGTGGCCACCCCCGCGACGACCGCGAGGACGAGCGCCGTGGTGGCGGTGATCCGTCGCCCGAATCGGAGTGCGGTGTAGGAGAGGAAGAGGACCGGCACCGCCAGGAGGTACGGCGCGGAGGTCCGCGGGGCGGTGGTGCCGAAGACGAGGAAGCAGATGACCGCGAACGCCGCCGACGCGACC
>DASYXP010000110.1:0-4258 GCA_035934835.1 Gemmatimonadales bacterium
CCTCCACGCGGGCGACATCGGCGACCCCGGCCTCCTCACCGAGCTCGAGGCGATCGCGCCGGTCATCGCCGTCTGGGGGAACACCGATGGGATGGACGTCCGCGCCCGCGTCCCCGAGGTGGTGGAGCGGCGGATCGAGGGGATCGACTTCGTGCTGGTGCACGGGCACCAGCTCGGGAGCCCGACGCCGGAGAAGCTGCATGCGGCGTACCCCGAGGCGGAGGCCATCATCTACGGCCATACCCATCGCCCGCTCCTCGTCAACCTCGACGTCGTGGTAACGGTCATGAACCCGGGCGGCGCCGGCGCCCGGCGCTTCGACCTGCCGCCATCGGTGGGGATCATGGAACTCGAGGCCGGCTTGCCGCCACGCGCGCGGCTGGTGCCGCTCGGCGAGCTCGACAGCGAGGCGTGACGCCACGTCTCCCTTCTCCCTTCTCCCTTCTTACTTCTCACTTCTCACTTCTCACTCCCCCACTCCTCCAGCTTGCTCGTCCGCCGGAACGACTCCGGGTGCCGGCGGAACCAGCTCATCACCACCAGCATCTCGTCGAGCTTGCCCACCGGCAGCAACCCCGCGGGTGGCTCCGGCCGCGCGAGTTCCTGGGACGCGACCGCGCGGAACGCCTCGATCTCGATGGGAGTCGTCGGATACGGGAACGTGGCCCGCACGGTGCCGCGCTTGATAACGTAGGCCCGGTCATCGCCGTGGATGCCCGGATCGCGATAGACGAAGCTCAGGAGCTCCACGGCGGCGCGCGCGCGTGTGGTGGCGGAGAGGAGCCACTCGAGCGCCTCGAACCGTTCGCGCCACCGCGCCGCCTCCTCGAACGACTGGCTCGCCGCGGCGCGCTGCATCATCTCCACCACCCGTCCCACCGGCGCCAGCGACCTCCCCTCGAGGAAGGCGATGGCATCCTCGATCCTCTCGTCGTACGCCTCGCGGGTGGTGAGCGCCGCACAGGGGCCAAGGCAGTACCCGAACTGGTGGCGGAGGCAGGCGGCCTGGCGCGGCGCGGAGAAGAGGTCGGTCTGGTCGGCAAAGACGATCGGCATCTTGGCCGCGCAATCCCTGAGTCCGAGCAGGTCATTGAGCGTGCGGAGTCCTTCCTGCACCCGACCCGCTGAGCCGAGTGGCCCGTAGCAGCGCTCCTCGGCGGTCGGTGCCCGGCGGCGCGCTTCGAGCCGGGGCGCCAGGTCGGTGGAGACGCTGATGAACACCGGCAGCCGGGAGCGGTTGCCCTGGAAGTTGTAGGGCGGGCGGTGGCGGCGGATCTCGCGGATCTCACCCAGGAGCGCCGCGAACTCGCTCGGCGCGTAGTCCCACTGGATGTCGTGCGCCGAATGGAGGATCCGTGCCGCCTTGTCGTCGGGATAGCGGGCGCGGAAATAGCTGAGGAGCCGCGAGCGGAGTCGGCGGGCCTTCCCCACGTAGAGCACGCGCCCCGCCGGGTCCACCATCCGGTAGACGCCGGGCCGGGGCTCCGCGAGCGCCTTGATGCGCGCCCGCAACGCATCGAGGTCGGTGGCCGGGAGGGTCAGGGCGCTCAGCTGCTTCACGCCTGGCACCGGTGGCAGAGCACCGTGATCCGCTGGTCGATCGCGTGGGTCCCGGCCAGGCGGGTGCCGCACACCCGGCACGGCTCCCCTTCGCGCCCGTACACCATCAGCTCGAGCTGGAAGTTCCCCTTTTCGCCGGTGCCGGTGCGGTAGTCGCGGAAGGTGGTGCCCTGTGAGGCGATGGCGGCCCGGAGGATCCGGCGCACCTCCGTGTGCAGCCGCGTGGTGTCGTCGAGCGACAGCTTGTGGGCCGGCCGTGACGGGTCGATGCGGGCGGCGAAGAGCGCTTCGTTGGCGTAGATGTTCCCGACCCCCACCACGTGCCGCTGGTCCATCAGCACCTTCTTCACCGCCTGGCGCGACCGCGCGAAGCTCAGGTGCAGCACGTCCGGGGTGAACTCGTCGGCGAGCGGCTCGGGGCCGAGTGCCGCGTCGTACGCCGCCCACCCGCGCGCATCGAGCAGCAGCAGGGTGCCGAGGCGGCGGACATCGCGGTACACCAGGAGACGGCCGTCGTCGAGCGTCAAGCGGAGGACCGCGTAGCGGCGCTCGGCGGGGGTGAGCGGGCGATCGTACGTGAGCAGGGCGCCGGTCATCCCCGGTTGCACCACGAGGCGGCGGTCGCCCAGGTCGAAGATCGCGTGCTTGGCGCGGCGGGAGAGGGAGCTGATGGTGCGGCGGGGCAGGGTGGCCACGAGCCGACGGCGGGTGACGCCCCGCAGGACGTCCTCGTGGGAAAGGGCGGCCTTCTCGATCCGCCGGCCCACCAGGGCGGGGCGCAGGTCCCGGACGATCGTTTCCACCTCGGGAAGTTCGGGCATCCTGTCGGTGAACGGTAAACGGTGAGCGGTGAACGGGGGAGTGAGCCCGCCGTTCACCGCTCGATGCCGCGGGGCCGCCGGTCGTTCAGCTGGTGACGACGACGACCCCGACCATCCCCGGATGGATGGCGCAGTGGTAGTGGAACTTGCCCGGCGTGGTGAACGCGTGGGCGTAGAACCCTCCGGGCGCCATCACGCCGGAGTCGAATACGCCGACAGAGTCCGACACGATGTGATGGGACACGCCAGGTGTCCCGCCGCCGTATGCGCCACCCGGGGTGCCGACATCGGCGTTCCGCCAGCTGATGGTGTCTTTTGCCGCGAGCGAGATGCTGAAGGAGTCGGGGGAGAACGCGGTCGTGGTGAGGCCGGACGCATTGGCCACGATGGTCACGTCGGCGGCGATGCCGGACGGACCGGACGAGCTCGACGCACAGGCGCCGAGGCCCAGCGCGGCGACCAGGAGGAAGGTGGGACGATGCACGGGACGCTCCGGGTAGGTGGTGAATGTCCACCAAGGACGTCCGGAGGACGCCGTTACGCCACAATTTGTTCCCGTAACTCCCGCCATGCCCGCACTACTACGGAGGCCCGCGTCGCTCAGGCCCTTGTGGCCTCGCGCCAGCCGATGTCGCGGCGCCAGACCTTTCCCTCGAACTGGATCGCCTCGGCGCCAGCTCGGCTCGCCGCCTGGGCCTCGGCGAAGCTCTCGCCCACGCCGGTGACGGTGAGCACCCGCCCGCCGCTGACCCGGAGCGTGCCATCGCCGATGTCGGTACCGGCGTGGAAGACGGTGACCCCGGTGGGAAGGTCGTTGGGGATCGTGATCGGCGCGCCGCGGCGCGGCGCGTCGGGATACCCGGGCGCCGCCAGCACGGTGGTGACGGCGGCGCCCCGCCGCACGCTGACCTGCGGCAGCGCGGTCCCGCGGGCGGCGGCGTCGAGCAGGTCGGTGAGCCCGCCGTCGATGAGCGGCAGGACCGCCTGCGTCTCCGGATCGCCGAAGCGGCAGTTGAATTCGATGACGGACGGCGATCCGTCCGTGCCGATCATCAGGCCGGCGTAGAGGAGGCCGCTGAAGGGTGCCCCCTCGTCCTCGAGCTGCGCCAGGGTCGGGAGCAGCACGTCGCGTTCGACCATCTGCAGCAGGTCGTGTGTCGCGATCGAGACCGGCGCGTACGCGCCCATCCCGCCGGTGTTGGGACCCTTGTCGCCCTCCAGGAGGCGCTTGTGGTCCTGCGCCGCCGGGAGGATCCGCACCTCCCGCCCGTTGGTTACGGCAAAGACCGAAAGCTCCTCGCCGTCGAGGAAGTCCTCGACCACCACCACCTGGCCCGCACTGCCGAAGCGCCTCTCGCCCAGCATTTCCCGCACCGCCTGGGCGGCCTCGGAGCGGGTGGCGCAGACGACGGCGCCCTTGCCAGCTGCGAGCCCGGAGGCCTTGACCACCATCGGCTCGGGATGGGAGTCGACGTACGACAGCGCCGGCGCCAGGTCGGTGAACGTGGCGCTGTCCGCGGTGGCCACGCCGGCGCGCTGCATGATCTCCTTGGCGAACGCCTTGGACGCCTCGATCTGGGCCGCCGCCGCGCCCGGCCCGAACACGATCCGCCCCTCGCCGCGGAGCCGGTCGGCGAGGCCCAGCGCGAGCGGCACCTCCGGTCCGATGACCACGAGGTCGATGCCATACGCGTCGGCGGCATCGACGATGCGGTCGATGTCATCGGCGGGGATGCCCAGGTTGGTGGCGAGGGTGCCGATGCCGGGGTTGCCCGGCGCGGCGTAGATGTCGGCGTGGGGATTCTCGCGGCGGAGGGCCCAGCAGAGCGCGTGCTCGCGGCCTCCGCCGCCGACGACCAGGAGCCTCATCCCTTCCG
>DASYXP010000111.1:0-2899 GCA_035934835.1 Gemmatimonadales bacterium
GAGCGCATCGAGCAGCTTGAGCAGCGTGTCGGCATCCTTCCCTTCGACCTTGACCGTGTTCTTCGGGACCATCGCGATCTCGGCCGACTCGGGGACCAGCTTGCGCGCCCGGAGCGCCGCATCGACGGCGTGGAAATCGGCCGGCGTGGTCGAGATGACGTACTGGTCGCCATCGCGGGCGAAATCCTCCGCGCCGCTCTCGAGCGCGGCGGCGAGCGCGGCGTCCTCGTCGGGGTGCCTGCTCGCGTCGAGGGTGATCTGGCCCTTCCGGTCGAACATCCACGACACCGAGTTGCCGGCCCCCAGGTTCCCGCCGTTGCGGCTGAAGGCGTGGCGGATGTCGGCGACGGTGCGGGTCGGGTTGTCGCTCGTGGCTTCGATGAAGATGGCGACGCCGCCGGGGCCGTAGCCCTCGTAGCTCAGCTCCTGGATCGTCTCGCCCTCGAGTTCGCCGGTGCCCTTCTTGATGGCGCGCTCGATGTTGTCCTTGGGCATGTTGACCGCCTGCGCCGCGTCGATCGCGGTCCGCAGGCGCGGATTGCCGCCGGGATCCCCGCCGCCGGCCTTGGCCGCGATGGTGATCTCGCGGATGACCTTGGTCCACGACGAGGCCCGCCGCGAGTCGGTGACGGCCTTCTTGCGCTTGATCTGCTTCCACTTGCTATGACCGGCCATCGATGGCTCCGGAGGTGCCCTGCGGACGTGCGGACCGCTGTGACCGGAAATTAAGCCCCGGCCCAAGGCCGTGCAACGCAAAGGGTTGACCGGGCCGGGCCCGGCTCTTAGTCTCCACGCCCTATGAAGCGATCCTACCTCGCCACTGCTGTGCTCCTGCTGGTGCTGCCGGGCTGTCGTCCCGAGCGCCCGAAGCTGCCCGACCTCACCGCGGCGTTCGGCACCCTGCCGCTGCCGCCGAATGCCGAGTTCGTGTCGCGTTCGGGGAGTTCGGATGCGCTGATGCTCACGTTCCGCAGCCCGGTACCCGCCGATTCGGTCACCGGGTACTACCGGCGGATGTTCCACGCGGACACGAGCTACAAGGTGCTGGGGGACAGCAAGGGCGAGGCCGGGGAGCAGGCGTTCTACGTCGAGGTCGCGACCCGGCCGCTCTGGATCCGGATCCGCCCCGATGCGGGAGCGGCTGGCAGCGTGGTCGAGTTGACCGGCGCCGTGGTGGCCCAGGGCAGCGGCACCAACCCCGATTCGGCGGGCCGGCCCGCCGCGAAGTGAGTCAGCGCTCCGGGTCGAGCATGTCCTCGAACCGGAGCCACCGCGTGTAGAAGTACAGGTCGATGAACCCGGTCGGTCCATTCCGGTTCTTCGCCACGAGCAGTTCGGTCGCCCCCTCCATCCCGCCGCCCGGCCGGTACATCTCCTCCCGAAAGAGCGCGAGCACCACGTCCGCGTGCTGCTTGACCTGGCCCTTCCCCCCGAAGTCGTCGAGGGTGGGGCGGGGATCCTTCCGCCTGGGGTTGTGGTCCGGGAGCTGCGCCACGGCGAGCACCGCGGTGTCGCATTCGAGCGCCACGGTCTTGAGCCCGCGGGCCACGAGCGCGGCCGAGTCCTCGGCCGTTCCCGCCGCCACCGGCGGCGCCACCAGCTGCAGGTAATCCACGACCAGGAGGGTGGGGCGCGGCACCGCGTCGAGCGCCTCGGTCACCTCGGTGAATGCGTGCCCGGCGAGCGGGCGGACGATGAACGGCAGGTCGCGCAGCCGGACTGCGGCGGCCCCCACCTGGGCCCGGCGCACGTCGTCGAGGTGCCCGCCGCGCAGCTCGTCGACGGTGGCACGTCCCTCGATGGCGAGCGCGCGCTCGAGCACCCGGTCCTCCGACATCTCCCCCGTCAGGTATGCCACCGGGGAGCCCGCCGCCGCCGCGCGGAGCGCCATCGCGAGCGCCAGCGAGGACTTCCCGCTCCCGATGTCGCCGCCCAGCACCACGAGGTCGCGTCGCCGCACGCCGCCGCCCCGCAGGCGGTCGACGCTCTTGAAGCCGGTGGGGATCGTGTCGGGGGGTGCGGCGCCCTGGGCCGCCGCATCGCTCCGCGCGACGAGCAGCTCGGCGGAAGGGCGGGGGGGACGCTTGCGGGAGGGGACGACCATGGCGGGAAGATAGCGCTCGCGGCGGGCGGTGGTCAGGCGCGGACCGCGGCACGGGCGGCGCGCGCCGCCTGGGACACCGCCTCCGCGGCGTCGGTGCCGATCCCTTCCCGCACCGGGGCCACGAGGTGGTGCAGTGCCACCGCGGCGCCCTCGGCCGTCGCCTCGCCGAGGGTGGCCAGGGCGCCGGTCAGCGCGCGGCGGAGCGGCGGCGCCACGGTAAGGCTCGAGAGCCGGTGGGCCAGCGCGTCGAGCCGCCGCCGCCGTGAACGCTCGGTGAGCGGCGGGGTGAGGGTCAGGTCGTGCGCCACCCGCACCACCAGCCAGATGGCGTAGGTCCCCTCCCGCTTCGGACCGCGCGAGGTCGGCGTCAGCAGCCCGGCGAGCGTGGTCGTGGCGCCCGACCATCCGCTCATCGCATCCGCTCCAGGACGGCAGCCTCGACCGTGGCGACCGCGATCGTGCGCAGGCAATCGTGGTGCCCCAGCGGGCAGCGCTCGCCGCCGTGCGCGGAGCAGGGGCGGCAGGCGAGGTCGCGCTCGAGGACCGTCGCGCACCGGGTGTAGGGGAAGAACCCGAACTCGCGCACCGTCGGCCCGAAGAGCGCCACCACCGGCGAGGCGACCGCGGTGGCGAGGTGCATCACGCCGGTGTCTCCCGAGACGGTGGCGGCGGCGCGCTGGAGGAGTGCCGCCGTGCCTGGCAGGTCGGTGGTGCCTGCGGCGTTGGCGCCGGCCGGTCCGGCGGCCGCCGCCACCGCGGCGCCGACCGGCGCATCCTCGGGGCCGCCGACCGTCA
>DASYXP010000122.1:0-3861 GCA_035934835.1 Gemmatimonadales bacterium
GCAGATCGTGAGGTCCGCCAGGACCTCATCCACCTCAATGGCGCCGTCGTTCTCCTTGATCATCCCCACGACCCGCGCGAAGAGCGGGTGCTCCAGCACCCGCACCCGGGTGAGCGCCTTCCGCTCCGCGCTGTCGCCGGCCACGAGCTGCTGGCCCGCGGTCGTGAGCCGCACGTCCTCGCCCGGGGTCACCACCCACCCCAGCTGCTCCGACGCCCGCACCACCGAGGTCATCCGGTCGTAGTCGACGCCGAGCTGCTCGGCGATGTCGAACACCGAGTCGCCCCCCTCGGCGCGGTCCGCCAGGTGGTCGAGGAGACCCATCACCTCCGAGACGTGCACCCGGGGGAACGGCACCAGCCGGGCCGCCACCCCGCCCGCCGTACGCTCCGGCTCGGGGAGGAGGGTCGCGGTGAGGATGGCGTGGAGCCGGTCCACCATCGCGGAGAACTGCGGGCTCCGCGGATCCCGCGGGTAGGGGAGCGGGTTGTCGAGCACTTCGCGGATGTGGCCCGGGTTGGTGCCGAACACCACGATCCGCCCCGCGAGGTACACCGCCTCGTCCACGCTGTGCGTCACCACCACCAGGGTGCTGACGCCGGTGTCGGGGTTCTGCCAGAGGTCCACCACCTGCGAACGCAGGTTCTCCGCGGTCAGCGCGTCGAGCGCGCCGAAGGGCTCGTCCATGAAGAGGATCTCGGGCTCGACCGCGAGCGCGCGGGCAAAGCCGACCCGCTGCTTCATCCCACCCGAGAGCTCGCGCGGATACGCCTGCTCGAAGCCGTCGAGCCCGACCGCCTCGATCGCGTGCTTGACCGCGGCCTCGTGGTCGGTGCCCTGCCGGCCCCGCGCGGCAAGGCCCATGGCCACGTTCTGCTCGACGGTGAGCCACGGCAGGAGCGCGAACGACTGGAACACCATCGCCGCGGAGGCGAGCACCCCTTCCACCGGCTGGCCACGATAGAGCACCTGGCCCGCCGTCGGCCGGGTGAGCCCGGCCAGCAGCCGAAGGAGCGTGCTCTTGCTGCACCCCGACGGGCCCACGAGCGCCACGACCTCCCGCTCCTTGATGGTGAGCGAGATGTCCCGGAGCGCCTCGAACTCGGCCTGCTTGGGAAGCCGGAAGCGCTGGATGATGCCCCGCGCCTCGAGCAGGACGTCGCCGTGCCGGACCGCATCGGTCATTGGGTAACCCCGAACTGGGTCTGCGCCAGTGCGGCGAGCGGGCGCCACACCAGCCGGTTCCATCCCACCACGATGACGCTCATCGCCGCGATGCCGCCCGCCAGCAGGGGAAAGTCGGCGTGTACCGTGGCGAGGGAGATGAGGCTCCCGAGCCCGTTGGCGATGTGCGTCGTCCCTCCCGCCTGGACGTACTCCGCCACGATCGACCCGTTCCACGCGCCGCCCCCGGCAGTGATCCATCCGGTCACCAATGCCGGGAACGCGGCCGGAAGGTAGAGCCGGCGCCAGCGCGGCCACCCGGTCATCCGGAACACCTCGGCCGCGTCCGCCAGCTGGGGGGGGAGCGCGGCGACGGCCGAGATCACGTTGAAGAGGATGTACCACTGCGCCGAGAGCACCATCAGCGTCACGGCGCCGATCCCCATCCCGGCCCCGAGGCGGAGGAGCCCGAGGATGACGAGCGGAAAGAGCATCGGCGCCGGGAACGAGGCCACGATCTGGATGATCGGCTGCAGCACCCGCGAGATCCGTGGCGACCGGCCGATGATCACGCCCACCGGAAGGGCCCACGCGGTCGAGAGTGCCACCGCCGCAAGTACCCGCAGGAAGGTGTACGCCGTCGACCTGGCCACCAGGAGCCACGCCGCCGAGTCGAGCCTGAGGAGGAGCCGGGCCAGCTGCAGCACCCCGAGCCCGGCGCCGGCGGCCACGAGCACGCCGAGCACCGTGGCGGTCACGCGGATCACGCCGTCGCGGCCCGGGCGGGGGCCCGGAAAGCGCCGCAACACCCGGTCGGCATGGCGGAGGGAGTGCCGGATCGGAAACGTGGCGACGCGCGCCGTCGCGACCGCGGTGTGCCGCACCGAGCGCGCCTGCACCCGGAGGCGCGAGCGACGGAAGAACTCCAGCAGCCAGCTGGAGGCCGGCGCCTCGCCGCTCGAATCGTCGAGCCGGAACTTCTGGGCCCACACGACGAGCGGCCGCCAGAAGAGCCGGTCCACGGCCACGATCATCACGACCATCGCGACGAGCGCGAGCACGATGGCCCGGCGGTCGCCGGCGTCGATCGCGGCGCTCATGTAGGCCCCGATCCCCGGGAGGCGGAAGTCGCGCCCGCCGAGCTGGAAGGCCTCGTTGACCATCAGGAAGAACCAGCCGGCCGCCATCGACAGCATGCCGTTCCACACCAGGGCGGGGGTCGCCGACGGGACCTCGAGCCGGCGGAAGGTGGTCCACGGCCCCCACCCCGCCACCTGGGCCGCCTCCCGCAGCGGCTCCGGCACGCTCTTGAGCGAGTTGTAGAAGCTGAACGCGAGGTTCCACGCCTGCGCCGTGAAGATCATCAGGATGGCGGCGAGCTCGAGCCCGGCGTTGCGGTCCGGGAAGAGCGCCACCAGCCCGAGCACCAGGCCCGGCAGGAAGCCGAGGACCGGGATGCTCTGCAGGATGTCGAGCACCGGGAGGAGGAAGCGCTCCGCCCGGGCGGATGTGGCCGCGGCCCAGCCGAAGACGAACGCGAAGAGATACGAGATGACGAGCGCAATCACGCCGCGGAGCAGCGAAAAGAGCGTGTACCGCGGGAGCGCCCAGGGCGACAGGTCGATCCGCACCGCCTGGCTGTACGGCGCCTCGAACTGCCGCGCGAAGCTCACCAGGGCGCCGATGACGGCGGCCACCAGGCAGAGCACCACCACATCGGCGAACGTCACCAGCGGCCGGCCGACCGGCGCGCGCTCGGCGATGTGCTCCGGCGGTGCCACCTCGATGGGCGGTGCGAGTTCCGACTCGACGGGCGCAGTCATGATGGGCGCAATCTAGCGCGCGACATCGTGGGTCAGTAGGGAGTGGCGAGTAGCGGGTGGCGGGTGGCACGTGGCAAATGGCGGGTGGCGGGTGGGGGGTGGGGGACGAGAAGCGGGTGGCCGGGGTGGGCGCATCTCCCGCCGGGCGACCATCCCCGACCCGCGACTCTCGACCCGTGACCCGTGACCCACGATCCGCGACCCACGACCCACGACCCGGATACATTCCATCACCACCATGACCCCGACGACACTGCCGATCGAGACCTTCACCCGCCACGTCAACGGCGTCGACATCTTCGAGCGCCGCAGCGGCTCGGGCCCCGCGGTCGTGGCGCTCCACGGCGGCCCCGGTGCCAGCCACGACTACCTCCTCCCCGGCTTCGACGCGCTGGCCGAAGGCCGCACGCTCGTCCTTTACGACCAACGCGGCGGTGGACGCTCGCCGCTGGCGCGCGAGGCCCGGGCGGGATGGGAGGAACACGTCGCCGACCTCCACGCCCTCAAGGAGCTCTGGGGCGACCAGCCCCTCGACCTCATCGGCTACTCCTGGGGCGGCCTCCTCGCGATGCTGTACGCCATCAGGCATCCGTGCAGCGTGGCGCGCCTGGCGCTCGTCTCCCCCGCCCCGTCGTATCGCGAAGCGCGGCTCGAATACGAGCGGCGCTACGCCGCGATCACCAACGGCGAGTGGGCCCAGGCGGAGCGGCGCCGGCTCCGGGGATCCGGCCTTCAGTCGCGCGACCTCGCCGCCTACCAGCGCCGGCTCTTCGAGCTCGCCGTCATCGCCTACTTCAAGGACCCCGCGCGCGTCGCCGAGCTCTCCGGGTTCCGCCTGGTCGAGCGGGTCCAGAAGGAGGTCTGGGCCTCCCTC
>DASYXP010000137.1:0-5544 GCA_035934835.1 Gemmatimonadales bacterium
CCCTGGCCCGCCTGGCGGCAGGACGATACGACCTCATCGTGGTGGACGCGCGGATGCCGGCCAACGGGGGCGGGACGCTGGTGGCCGGGATCCTGGATGTGCACCCGGAGCTCGGGCGGCGCCTCGTGGTGGCGGTGCCGCGCTCAGCACCGGGGATGGCCGAGCGCTTCCGGGCGGCCGGACACCTGGTGGTGCAGCACCCGTACGACCTGCGCGCGCTTCGGAGCGCGGCCGATGAGGTCTTCGGTCAGTAGCCCGCGGCGCTCGCCGGGTGCCACGGGAGCACGCTGATCCGACCCCGCACCCGGGCCACCGTCGCGGCGACATCGGCCGCGGCCCAGTAGTTGTCGCCGGCGGCGAGGTCGGGTGCCACGATCCAGGCGTCACGGGCGCCGAGGAAGATGTTCCCCCGGACGGTCGTGTTCCACCCCGCCGAGTCGACCACCAGCGCGGTCCCCACGTCGTCGAAGACGTTGCCTCGCACCGCGGACTCCGTGGTCCCCTCCACGACGAGCCCCCGCCCCACCCGGGCGATCGTGTTGTCGGCCACGGTGGTCCCCCGGCTCGGCACCGGCCCGCCCCCCGGCGCAAAGAGCCGGATCCCGACGTTCCCCCCCACGACCAGGTTCTGGCGCAGTTCGTTGTCGCGCCCGTGCTCGATGGCGATCCCGGCGCTCCGGCTCCCCACGACCGTGGACCCCCGCACCAGCGTCCGGCTCGAATACCCGAGCCAGTACCCGTAGTCGGAGCTGTCGGCGCGGTTCTGGAGGAAGGTGTTGCCGTCGCTGAAGGTCGACTCGAACGCGTTGTGCGGCGAGGAGGAGCCGTCGTTCCCGGAAACGACGTTCCCCTCCGACGGCGCCATCGCCGGCGGCTGGCCGCTCAGGAAGAACCCGTCGCCCGAGCGGCGCAGGTCGTTGTCGGCAATGAGGTTCGAATCGCACCCGTTGCGGAGGAGGAGTGCGGCGGAGTCGCACCCCCGGCTGTAGGCGGCCGCCTCGCACCGCACGTTGGTGTGGGCCACGTTCCGGACGATGACGTTGTGGCTCGACTGCCAGAGGTGGATGCCCCAGCCGCTGTTGCCGGAAACGTCGTTGTCGGCGACGTAGGCGTTGGACGAGCCGAAGAGCCCGATCCCGTTCTGGCCGCCGTGGGCCTGGACGCCGGTGACCGTGGCGCCGTCGGTCCACTTGAGGTAGACGCCCCCGCCGTAGGTCTCGAACGTGTCGGGGTCGAAGATGTCCAGCCAGTCGCTGTCGGCAAAGCGGATGGGCGTCGACTGCAGCGGCTGGGCCCGCGAGCCCGAGACGTCGATGTCGCTGATCCGGTGGCCCCGCCCCCCTTCCAGCCGGATGCCGTAGCGGTACCCGCCGATCACGCCCCCGACCACCTCGACGTCGTCGTTGCCGCGGCTCACCACGCCGATGCCGACGTAGCGCGACGGGATCGAGTCGCCGCTCCGGATGGTGACGCCGGTCAGGTCGATGCGCGTCCCCGACGCCGTGACCACCAGCACACCCTTCTCGTCGGGATCGGGCACGCGGTACGCGCCGGGGCAGATGCGCACGTCCCCGGCGACCCGCATCCCTGCCCGGGGGATCGTGAGGCACGGCGCCGCCGACGACCTGGCGCCGGTCAGGAGGAGGGACGCAAGGAGGCCGGGCACCACGGCGCGCGTCAGCATACGCGGAGCACGTCCTCGACCGCGCCCGCATCGCCCGCGGAGAGCAGGGCCACCGCGTCCTCGAGCGCCCGCCGCTCCCGCGGCCACGCCATCCGCGCCATCGCCTCCGCCGGCGGCAGCCACTCGAACGCGTCGTGCTCGGCCGACAGCCGCACCCCGGCGCCGGCGGGCACGAGCGCCACGAACACGGGGATCAGCGCCACGAGGTCCTGCTGGTGGCGGTAGAACGCCTCGACCCGGCTCAGGTTGTAGAGCCGCGCGGGCGCGAGGCCCGCCTCCTCGAGGAGCTCCCGGAGCGCCGCCGCCACCGGCGTCTCCCCCGGCTCGATGGAGCCGTGCACGCTCTCCCACGCACCGGGGCAGCGCCCCGCGCGGCCACGCCGGAGCACGAGCGCCTCGATGGCGTCCCCGGTGCCGCGGAGCACATAGACGTCGACGTAGGTGACCCGGATGTCGGACAAGATGGGATGCGCGTCAGGCCTTGCGACGGGCCATGATCTTCTCGAGGCGGGCGTAGAGCGCCCGGGCGCGGAAGGGCTTGGTGAGGAAGTCGTCGGCGCCGGCCTGGAGGACGCGCACTTCGTTGTCCTCGTCGCCCTTGGCGGTGAGCACCACGATGGGGAGCGTCTCGGTGGCAGGGCGGGAACGGACGTGGGCCAGGACGCTGTAGCCGTCCATCCCCGGCAGGTTCAGGTCCAGCAGCATCACGTCGGGCCCGTGCCGGTCGACCTGTTCCAGCGCCTCGGCGCCGTCGCGTGCCTCGACCACCTCGTAGCCCTCGCGCTCCAGGAGGTCCTTGAGGAGCCGGCGCAGCTGGTCCTCGTCGTCGACCAGGAGGATCTTGGCACCCGCTCCCCGTCGCGACGGCTCGGCGGCGGTCCCCTCGGGGTGGACGAGGTCGAAGCTCATCGCCACGTCGGTGGCGGGGGCGGCCGGCGAGGCCGTGGCCGGCGGCTCGACCACCGCGCCTGACGCGGGCGCCGCCGCGGACGGCCGCGACACCGGCGGGAGCGTCGTGGGGACGTCCACCACCCGGAGCAGCTCCTCGATGCTCGAATGGCCGTCGAGCACGTGGCGGAGGCCGCTGTCCCACAGGTTCTTCATCCCGCCCAGCTTGGCCGCCTCGGCCAGCTGGTCCGGCGGCGCCCCGGCGCCGATCCGGCGCTCGAGCTCGGGCGTCATCGCCAGCACCTCGACGATGCTGAACCGTCCGCGGTAGCCGGTCATGGCGCATTCCGGGCAGCCCACCGCGCGGTTGAGCTTGGCCCCCGAGGGGATGTGCTTGCGGAGCTTTTCCGGCACCGGGTCGGTCGACACCTCGCGGCAGGTGGGGCAGAGCCGCCGCATCAGCCGCTGGGCCACCACGCCGCGGAGCGCCGACGCGATCTTGAAGCCCTCGAGCCCCATGTCCATCAACCGGGTGACGGCGTTGGGGGCGTCGTTGGTGTGCAGCGTCGAGAGCACCAGGTGCCCGGTGAGCGAGGCCTGCACCGCGATCTGCGCCGTCTCGATGTCGCGGATCTCGCCGACCAGCACCACGTCGGGATCCTGCCGCAGGATCGACCGGAGGGCGCTCGCGAAGGTGAGCCCCGCCTTCGGATTGACCTGCACCTGCACGATGTTGTTCGAGAGCCGATACTCGACCGGGTCCTCGACCGTGACGATGTTGACGCCCTCATCCTGCACGAACCGGATGGCGGAGTAGAGCGTGGTGGTCTTGCCGGAGCCGGTGGGCCCCGTCACCAGGATGATGCCGTCCTTGTTGTCGAGCAGCGCCTTGAGCGCGGTGGTCTCCTCCGGATAGAGCCCCAGCGCGTCGAGATCGAGCGCCGTCGCCTGGGCGTTGAGGATCCGGATGACCACCTTCTCGCCGAGGGAGGCCGGGAGGGTGGACACGCGGAGGTCCACCGGCTGGCCGTTGACCGCCATCCGGGCGCGGCCGTCCTGCGGGCGGAGCCGGTCGGCGATGTCGAGGGACGAGATGATCTTGATGCGGGAGATGAGCGGGACGCCGGCGGAGCGCGGGATCTTCATCTTCTGGACCAGCACGCCGTCGATGCGGTAGCGGACCACCACGCCCCCCTCGGAGGGCTCGATGTGGATGTCGCTGGCCCGCGCCAGGATGCCCTCGGAGAGGATCGCGTCCACCAGCCGCACCACGGGGCGGGCCGACGCCTCCTCGGTGGTGGCCAGGAGGTCGGACTCCTCCACCGCCTCCTCGATCTGGGTGACCTCGTGATCCTCCCGGATCCCCGAAAGGATGTTCTCGACCACGTTCTCGGGGCGGTAGATCTCCTCCAGCTTGTCGGCGATCCGGGCCGGTGCCGCCAGCAACATCCGCACTTCCCGACCGGTCGCGAACGCCAGCATCTTCTCGGCTTCGAGGTCGAACGGGCTGGCCGTGGCGACCTCGAGCACCGAATCGGTGACCCGCAGCGGCACCACACCGAAACGGCGCGCCACCGTCTCCGGCAGCCCTTCCCGGGCCTTGGAGGCGGAGATGTTGAGGAGGTCGGCGATGGGGATGCGGAAGCGCTGCGAGGCGGCGGCCAGGATCTGGTCGTCGGTGAGCACGCCCTTCCCGGTGGCCGCGGCCCAGAGCGAGGCGTCCGGCTGCCCCTCGGCGGGCTTCAGGGCGTCCACGCCCTCCCGGCCGATGACGCCCTCGATCGAACTGACCAGCCAGGAATCGGTGAATGCCACGTTCTTGGGCTCCGGGGGAACTCGGCGCCGAATGCGTCGGGACCGGAAAGTTAGGCGGGGATCGGCAAGGGGGCTAGGCGCAAGACTCTTCCCCCTTCCCTCTTCCCTCTTCCCTGTTCCCTTTTCCCTTCTCCCTTCTCACTTCTCACTTCTTACTTCTCCCTTACAACACCCCCCACCACTCCCGGCTCACGTCGACCGTCACTCCGAAGCTCCCGGTCCGGAGGCTCCACCCCGCCTCCGCGCGCAACAACCCCATCAGCCACTCGGCGGCCACTCCGGCCACCGGCCGGACGCCCGGCGTCGGCACCCACGGCATCCCGGCGAGCGCGCCATCGGTCCAACCGGCGGCGATGAACGGCGCCAGCGTCATCTTGCGTCCGGTCGAGGCGAAGCTCCCCAGCGGGATGGCGGGAATGGGAACGTCGAATCGCCATTCGGCCGAGGCCAGCGCCACGTCACGTCCGCCCCAGGCGCGGAACGGCTCGCCGACGAGCGTCCCCCGTCCGCCGATGGCAAAGCCGCGCCACGCCGGCAGGCCGGTCGTCCCGGCGCCGCCGAGCGCCCGGATGCGCAAGGCGGTGGCACCCAGCGGCCACTGCCCCTCGACCTGCGCGGCACCGCGCAGATACGAAATCCCGCCGGCGCCGGCTTCCACCGACACCGAGCCGCCGAACGATGCACGTCCCTCCCCGGCGCCCGCGAGCCGCCGCAGGACCAAACCCACGCTCGTCGTGGGCGCCATGCTGAACGCCGGGTTGGCGCGGAAGGTCCCGGCAGCCGGATGGACCGCGACGGCAAGGGGATCGACCCGCTGGCGCGCGAGCTCCAGTCCCAGTGAAGAGGTCGCGCCGAGGCGGAGCGTAAGGTCGAGGGCCGCACGGTCGAGCCGGACGTAGTCGCCGAAGTCCTTCCCCGCTTCTTCCGCAGTAAGGGTATTGAGGGTGGGGGAAATCACGGGGATCTCGCTGAAATCCCTGACGTTCCGGCCCACGTCGGCCGAGATCTCGAATGCGGCGCCGCGAGAGGTGAGGCCGAACCCGCCGGTCACGGCACCGGTCGCGAGCCCGATTCCGACGCGCGGGGTGACTCCCCAGCGTGGTCCAGGCGCCAGCGACACCCCGGCGCCGAGCGCCACGCCCTGCACCCGGTCGAAG
>DASYXP010000164.1:0-4459 GCA_035934835.1 Gemmatimonadales bacterium
GTCCGGGCCGTACTGGAGCACGTGGCGCACGGCCCATTCGGGGTCCGCCATCGGGTGCTCCAGCACCAGCGACCCGTCCTTCCCGAGCGGCTGGCCCACCCGCTCCGCGATCCACCGCGCGATCCGTGGCGAGTACCGCACGCGGAGCGTCACCGCGTCCCGCGCCACGAACACCCGCCCATCCCGCAGCACGGCGTCGAGCGAGAACTCGGCGGGCACGGTGAACCTGCTCTGCGTCACCTTGTGCTTCGTGATCCGATCGAGCCGGAAGATCCGGAGCCCGCTCACCTCGCGGCAGTGCGCCACCAGGTACCACATCCCCGCGTTCCAGAGCACCGCGTAGGGGCACACCGTCCGCTCCTCCGCCCCCTTCCGCCCGCTCCCCTGGTAGGTGATCCGTGAGACCCGCTGCTCCTGCACCGCCCTCCGCAGCTCGGACAGCAGCGCCAGGTCGAGCTCCGGCCCCGGCTCGGCGGCGGTCGGGTGGAGTCCGTCGGCCGCGGGGAGGCGGAGGATCGCGTCGCGGAGGCGCTTCCGTGCGCGGTCGGGCACGGCGCGCTCTTCCGGCGGCGTCTCCGCCTCCACCAGCGCCAGGCCCAGCTCGAGCGCCGCGAGCTCGCGTCCGGTGAGCCGCATCGGGCGGCGGAAGGGCGTGGTGGTGAGCGCGGCGCCGGAGTGGCCGAGCTCGATCCGGAGCGACTCGACGAAGCCGCCGGGTCCGTCGTCGCGGTGGGCGATGGTGCGGAGGTCGGCGATCACGTCCGCCACCGATACGCCGCCCTTCCGGGCGATCTCGGCGTAGTCGTGGGCCTTCCCGTCGGCCAGGAGCGGAAGGAGCCGGAGGAGCCGTTGGAACTGCTCGATTGCCTGGTCAGGCATCGGCCCCTCCATACACCTGCGCCACCGCGCGCGCCTCGGCGCGGAAGGCGTCGACCACCGCCGGTGGCGACACCGGGCGTGCCGTGCCGGCGAACGAGAGGAGCCAGCGGACGAAGCTGTCCATCCGGCGCACCTCGAAGCGGCGGCGGTCGGGGTGTCCGGCCACCGGTGTGCCGAGCCGCGCGCCGGCGGCGGTGGCGCCGTCGCCGGGGTCGAAGGCCACCTCCACCTCGATGGCGGCGGCGTCGGTGAGCTCCCACGGCTTTCGGTCGCGGGCGTGGGCAGAGATGTCGAACGCCTTCGGGATCTCGTACTGCGCCTTGTTGCGCGATGTGCCGAGGGGGCGGACGTGGGAGATGCGGGAGAGGCGGAAGTTCTTGACCGGGCCGTCGGGCTCCGCGTCGTCCGCCGCGGCCAGGTACCAGTGCGCGTTGAGGAAGAAGAGGCCGTAGGGGCGGGCCGTGCGTTCCGAGCTCCGGTCGCGGCCGATGGCGTAGTAGGTGAAGGTGACGCGCTGGCGGTGCACCAGCGCCTCCATCAGCGGCGTGAACGCGGCGGCTTCGGCGCCGCCGTCGGCGGGGGGTGGCGGGTCGCCGGAGGGTTCGAGGGCGGGGAGGTCGAGGGCCAGCTTCCGCACTGCGCGGTCAGCGTCGGCCCGGAGGTCGGGGAGCTTGAGCGCATGGACGCGTTCCACCGCGCGGCGGAGCGCCTCCACCTCGTCGGGCTCGAAGGTGAGGGTGGTGAGGGCGCGGTAGCCGTCGCGATCCACCGTGCGGGGGGCGCGGGTGCGGCCGTCCACCACCGTGGCGAGGTAGGGGAGGTAGAAGTCGGCGCCGCGGAGGCGGTAGCCGGTGAACTCCTCGCGGGTGACGGTCTCGATCGGGACGCCGAGGGCGCGGAGCTCGTCCTTGTCGCGCTCGAACATCCGGCGCAGGGCGGTCTTGGAGCGGCTCCGGCCGTAGGCGGGGACCAGGTCGCGGAGCTCCTCGAGCGACACCGCCGACTGGCGGGTGAGGAGCGTGGCGACGAGGTCGATCCAGCGGCGGAGCTTGGTGGTCACGCCATCGTCCGCAGGAGGGCAAGGAGCTTCACCATCACCAGGGTGTCGTGCCCGCAGTAATCCAGCAATTCCTGGCGCCACCGGGCCCGCTCGGCGTTGGAGACCGTGTCGGGCGCGAACATCAGCTTGTGCAGCCGCACGCTCGCGAGCATCCCCTCGTTCACCGGGAGGTTCCCGTAGGCGTCCTCCGGCGGGAGAAGGGTGTTCACCACCGGCTTGAGGCTGTAGCTGCCGAGAAAGTCGGGATGGTAGAGCGCCGCACGGTAGGCCACTTCGAGGTCCGTGAGGCGGGCGATCACGTCGGCGAGCTCCTCCTTGAGCGCCGGCGCCCCGACGGCGAGTCGCTCGAGGCAACCCTTTTCCATCGAGGCGTGCCAGACCACCACGATGTCGGCGCCGGCGCAGGCCTCGACCACCGCCCGGGCACAGGCGGGGCGGGGATCTTCCGGACCCGAGGCGATCCAGGCGTGGTGGGTCAGCGTTCCGTCGCGGGTCGCCACGTGGCAGCTCATCTGCACCGGGATCTGTTCGTACGGGTGGCACCCGTCCCACACCGGCACCGCCTCGCCGACGGTCTCAAAGTCGAGATAGGCGATCCGGTCGACGTCGTAGGCCGCGAGCGCCGCACGGAGCGCGGGGCGGTCCACCGTCATCTCCCCGCGCAGCACCGCGGCGCGCTGCACCTCCTGCCGGTCGGTGAGCTTGAAGTCGGATGGGATGTCGTGGATCGTGACGATCCCATTGTCGCGGAAGTGCTTCTCCTTGGTGTGGTGGAGGTTCATCAGGGTGCCCACGTGATGCCTGGGCACGTCCTTCCAGCACCGGTCGATGAAGGGGCAATCGTACGGCGAGGTGCAGTGGTCGCCGATGGGGACCTCGGGCTCCGGCCCCGCGAGCATCTCGAGTTGCCGGCGCACCTCCGGACCCACGGTGGGAAGGAGTGCGTCGGATTCCTCGGTGGCCGAGGTGCGGACGAAGAGGTCGTCGAGCTTGGGGGCGACGCACTTGCCGTTGAGGTGCATCAACTGCGCCTCGGAAACCCGCACCCCCGCGCCGTCGAGCACCCAGCGTTGCACGGCGATGTCGGGCAGGTGTTCGTCCTTGAGCTTGGTGGACGATTTCACCTCCACCAGGCGGAAGGCGCCGCCGACCCGCTCCAGGCCGTCCACCGCCGCGAACACCCCCTGGTGCTCGAATGACGCCTCGAAGATCCGCTCTGCCCCGTTCTTCATCGCCTCGGCGGTCTGCTGCACCTTGGCCGACTTGTTCCAGTATTCCGCCTCGATGAGGGTGCCCGGCCCGAGGTAGCTGCGCGCCAGCTCCCCCACCCGTGTCCCGGTGTCGAAGGTGTGCTGCTGGACCTCGTCCACCACGAGCTCCTCGGCGTCGGGTTCGTGGACCTTGAGCCAGAGCTGCTTGTGGCACTGGAGGCCGGTGGTGAAGCGGGTCTTGCTTAGGGCAATGGGGCGGGGCATGGGTACCATCCAATGTTCAGCCGGTGGGGATGTGCGCAAGATGGCGGGTGGGTGTGACAGGCCGTAGGGGCGCTGCACTGGGAGAGTGGGGGTCGCCTGCGGCGACCCGACGCCGGCGGTGCGCCCGAACCGTAGGGGGTGGCCTGCGGCCACCCTTCGGCACGCCGGCGTCCCGATCCTCGGGGCGCGCGCAGCGCGCCCCGACAAGCCGCCCTCCACAAGCACAACGCGGCGACGCAAACGCGTCGCCGCGCTGCTGGGGTACACCGTCACCCGTGTGTCGGCACCAGCTGCTGGGTGCACCCGCTTCCCTTGGTCTGCGACCAGCTATTGGTGGCGGCATCCACCACCACCGGGACGAGCCCGCCGAGGACGTCGAGGATGACCCACCCGGCGCCCGTGCCGCGGGCCAGGGTGCAGGTGGCGTCCTGGTAGCCGTCGCGGTGGTAGACGATGACGTGCTCCTTCTGGTTCGACAGGTGGACGCGCACCGGCGTGGTCCCTTCGGGTTGGCCGTCCACCGTCACCGTGGCGCCGACGGGGTTGGAGTTGAAGTCGAAGTCCTTGTCCTTGGTGCCGAAGAGGGCCGCGCAGCCCGACAGGGCAATGGCGGAGACGAGCACAACCGAGGTGAGACGCATCGTGCCTCCGGGGAAAGGTCGGCGCGCCCGCGATGTGGGCGGTCCGTATCCCGGAGAGTGGGGAGGGGGTGTGACAGGGGGCGGTGCCTGGGGGAGCGTATCACGTGGGGATCCCCCCGACGCCTGAACGCGCCTCCCTGTCCTGAGCGAAGCGAAGGATCGGCATGGCGCCCTGAAGTGCTTGGCCCATGGCTGCGCTTCGATTCCGTCCGGCCACCCACACTAATGGCAGTGCTTCGTGCCTCGGAGCCTGTCCTGAGCGCAGCGAAGGATGCCCTTCGTGGTTCAAGCTGTCCTGATCTGGTCGCAATGCTGGCGGGCGGCGCATGCGCCGCCCCTGCGAATTTGCTTTGCGCCACCCCCGCGAACCGACGCGCCTACGCCCCCTCCCCCGCCACCCGCAC
>DASYXP010000165.1:0-4382 GCA_035934835.1 Gemmatimonadales bacterium
GGGCTCCTGCTCCTGCTCGCGCTCTCCACCGTCGTGGGACGCGCGGACGGCGTTCGCTGGCGGCTGCCCGCAGCCGTCGCCGGCGGATGGCTGTCCCTCGGCCTCGCGCTGGCACCGTTCGACGGGCCATTCATCCCCGCCGCCGGGTCGAGTCTCGCCGCGCTCGGCAATCGGACGATCCTCTTTCCGTCCACCTTCCTGATGCGGCACGAGCGCTTCCGGTTCGACGTGCCCGGTTCGCAGGTGGCCCCCTACGACCCGCGCGACAGCGTGGCCACCGATTCGCTGGTGCGGGAGGGCAGCCTGATGGCGCTCACCCTCCCGCTCGACGGCGCGCCGCCGCCGGACCACGTCGAGTACGCCGAGCGGCTCGACCTCCGCACCCGGATCCCGGCGCCCGACGTGCGGCAGATCCTCCTGCACCGCCGCTTCGACCTGCTCATCGGACGCCTCGTCATCATCGAGGGCCGGTCGGAACTCACGCCTTGAGGGGTCGGGAATGAAGCCATCCGCTATCAGCCATCGGCTCGCAGCTGTCAGCTATCAGCTATCGGCGGCGTGGACGGCGGTCCTGGCGCTGGTGCTCTGCGCCGCCCTGCCGCTGCGCCTCTCCGCCCAGGCGCACAAGGTGGTGCTGGTGTCGCTCGACGGCTTCCGGGCCGACTACCTCGAGCGCCCCGGCGCCGTGCACCTCCGGCAGCTCGCCACGGAGGGGGTGCGCGCGGCGTGGATGCAGCCGTCGTTCCCGTCGATCACCTTCCCGAACCATTACACCATCGTGACCGGCCTCTATCCGGAGCACCACGGCATCGTCGGCAACTCGATGCGCGACCCGGCGCTCGGCCGGTTCTCCCTCTCCGACAGCGCCGCCAACGCCGACCCGCGGTGGTGGGGCGGTGAGCCGATCTGGGCCACTGCGGAAAAGCAGGGGAAGCACGCCGCCGTCTTCTTCTGGCCCGGCTCGGAGGCCGGTCAGGGAGGCGCCCGCCCCGAGTTCTGGCGCCACTACGACGGACGGGTCTCCTTCGACGCGCGCGTGGCCCAGGTCCTCCAGTGGCTCGCGATGAAGAACGACTCGGCGCCGCAGTTCATCGCCGTCTACTTCAGCGAGCCCGACCACCAGGGCCATATGCGCGGCCCCGATTCGCCGCAGGTCGACACCGCCATCGCGGAAGTGGACGCAGAGGTCGGGAAGCTCCTGGCCGGGATCGACTCGCTCGGGATGAAGGACCAGGTGGACGTGGTCGTCGTGTCGGACCACGGGATGGCGGCCATCAGCCCCGACCGCGTGGTGTACCTCGACGACTACGTGCCGGACGGCTGGTACACGCTCATCGAGGCGGGGCCCGGCGCCCGGATCGCGCCGAAGGCGGGGTACGTCGACAGCGTGTACCGGCGCCTCAAGGGGGCCAACCCGCACCTGGCGGTGTACCTCAAGTCCGAGGTGCCGGCGCGGTTCCACTACGACGCGAACCCGCGGATCCCCGCCATCGTGGCGATCGCGGATGACGGTTGGTACGTGACCACGCACGCCTGGGCCGCACGCCACCCCGTCGTCAACGGCGGCGAGCACGGCTACGACAATGCCTTGCCGGCGATGCGGGCGCTCTTCGTGGCGGAGGGGCCGGACTTCAAGCGGGGTGCGCGGGTGGGGGCGTTCCAGAACATCCACGTGTACGACCTGCTGGCCCGGCTGCTGCACCTCACCCCGGCGCCGAACGACGGGTCACCCGATTCCACGGCGGCGATGCTGCGGTGAGGAACAGCGTGGGACCACGGAGGGCACGGAGGACCACGGAGAGGCACGGAGAACTGCAAGTGATGTGGTCTCGCGGACGGGGCGCCGCTCGCGATGCCACAGCAAGGACCAGCCAGCGGCCACCCCGTCGTTCACATTCCAGCGCCACCGTCGTCCGCGGCCCTTCCTCACCCCCTACCCCCTCTCCACGTTCGTGGAGAGGGGGCAAGTATCGCGGTGCCAGTCCCGGTTGTCAGAGGGTGGGACCACGGAGGGCACTGAGGACCACGGAGAGGCAAGGAGAAGAATTCTTGATGGTGGCATCGCGGGCGGTGGCCCGTTCGCGAGACCACAACACCTGCAGTTCTCCGTGTGTCTCCGTGCAGCTCCGTGCCCTCCGTGGTCCCACGCCAGGCCACTTCTTACTGTGACAGCCGCACCTCGAGCGCCGACATCCGCCGTGGCCCCGGATACGGCACCGCGTCGCCCTTGATCATCCGCCAGAGGATGTGGTTGAAGAGCTCCTCGTCGGCCCGGTCGGCGTCGGAGAGGTCGAGCCGGCGCGACTCGCGCGCCGCACGGGTGTGCGCCGGGTTCCGCTCGTCGAGGTCGATCCGCGCCGGGATCGCCGCGTAGGGCCGAAGGTCGGGCTTGCCGGCCCACACGTCGGTGATCGGCCGTCCGAAGTCGTCGAACTGCGACAGGTGACCGAGTCCGAGCACGTCCTCGATGGTGCGGATCGCGTCGGTGGTGTTGGTGAACCGGTGGTAGACCCCCGGGCGGTTCCACGCCGAAATGAGCAGCAGGGGCGAGCGGTGTGAGTCCACGTGGTCGGGGCCGTCCTGGGCGTCGTCCTCCAGCACCACGATCAGCGTGCTCCGCCAGAACGGGCTCCTCGACACCGCCTCGACGATGCGGCCCAGCGCCAGGTCGTTGTCGGCCACCATCGCGCGCGGGGTGTTGCTGCCCGCCGAGCCGCCGGCGGTGTGGTCGCGCGGGAGCAGGATCGTCTGCAGCGCCGGCATCGAGTCGGCCAGGATCCACTGCTCGAACTGCGCCAGCCAGAGGTCGGCGCGATGCTGGTCGGGGATGGCCAGGTCGAAGCCCGGGTAGGCCGGGTCGGTGTGCGCGGCAAGGAACTTCTCGGTGCCGACGTAGACCTTCTTCCCATCCCGCTGTTCGTCCGCCACCCGCTCGCCGAAGTCGCGGAATGACACCCCCGCCCGCTCAGCCAGGTTCCAGAGGAATCCCTGCGCGGGCGCCGCCACGTCGTCCTTCGGGAGTGAATCGCGGTTGGTCCCCTCGAAATCGTAGCTCCGCCCGCCGTGGCCCGCGTAGTTGACCGGCACGGTCTTCTGGGTGTAGTCGGTGGCGTAGGCGGCCATCGACCAGTTGTGCCCGTCGCCGCTCACTTCTGCGTTCACGAAGAAGCGGTCGAACACGCCGAACCGCTCCGCCAGCGCATGGGCGTTGGGGGTCACGTCGCGCCCGAAGAAGACGAGCGACGGGTCGCCGTCGGCCCTGGGGAGGTCGCCCAGGACCTGGTCGTAGGTGCGGTTCTCACGCAGGATGTAGATGACGTGCCTGAACGGCGGGTAGCGATGCCGCCCGGCGCGGTCGCTCCACCCGTTGGCGGCATAGACCCGCCGGGTGAGCGACGCGAGCGGCGCTGCACCGAGCGGCACGATCGAGAGCGCGCCGTCGAGCTGGCTGAGCGTGTACTGCCGGTCGGCGCCGGGGCCGCGCTTCACGCGGGCGATGCCGGGGCGCGGCCCGCCCGGATCGGGCGCAGTGCCGAGCCCCTTGCCGCTGGCCACGAGGAGCGTGTCCCCCGCCACGGCCAGGGACACCGGATACCACGCGGTGGGGATCCGCCCGGCGAGCGCGTCGTTGCCGGTCGCCGTCGCCACGTCGGCGGTCGCCCGCGAGAGCCCGAACACCGCCACGGCGTTCGCGTCCCCCTCGGCGGCATACAGCCGCGTGCCATCCGGCGAGAGCGCCAGCGCATTCGGCGTGGCGCCTTCCCGCACGCCGTGGGGGACGGTGTCGCGCAGCACCGCCACGACACGGAGCGCCTTGGCGTCGATCACGGTCACGCGGTCGGTGCTCCCCGACGCGGCGAAGAGGCGTGTCCCCGCACGGTCGAGCACGAGCGCCGAGGCGTGCCGGCCCGCGGCCACCTTGCCGGCGACGCCGAGCCGATGGTCGGGCGTCGGGCGCAGCACGGTCACCGAATCGGCATTCCAGCACGAGACGAACACCGTCCCGTCCGGCGTCACCGCCACGCCGTAGGGATAGCGATCGAGGCCGATGCGCTGCACCACCTGGCCCGTCGGCACGTCCACCACGGCGAGCGAGTCGGCCAGGTCCTCCGCCACATAGAGCGAGCGACCGTCGGGCGAGAACGCGAGCCCCGCCGGGTAGTGGGTGGCATTCCCGTCCTTGGCGCGGGAGCCCAGGACGATCGAGTCGGCCAGGACGGCGCTGTCGCCGGTCCAGGCATAGCGGTACACGAGGTCCAGGTTGCCGCCCGATGCGTAGAGCGACCGGCCATCGGGCGAGAACGCGAGCCCGATGAACGCCGCCACCTGCGGGAGGGTCTGGGTGACCTTCCCCTGACGATCGGTCACCTGCAGTCCCTGCT
>DASYXP010000205.1:0-4631 GCA_035934835.1 Gemmatimonadales bacterium
CGCAGGCGCGGGTCGAGGGGGAGACGCGGGTGCGGCTGGCCCCGGGGCGCTTCCAGGTGGTGGGGACGCGGAGCCCCTATTCGATGATGGATCCCGCCGTGGCCACCTACGGCGAGGACAACCGGCTCTGGACCGGTGACGAGGCGCGGGGATTCGCGCGGGTCTCGGCGATCCCGTCGCTCATCGCGCGCCGGGCAGGGGAGGACTGACATGGTCGTCACGACGCGCGTCCGGCTCGACCGCATCGCCTCGTCCACCCGGAACGCCCGGCTCGGCGCCGACGTGATCGTCGGCGACGAGATCGTGGCCGCCGAGGGATACGTCCTCGCGGTCAGGATCCTGGAGGACAAGCCGACCTACAACACGCTCGAGGACCTGGCGGGGCGGATGGTGTCGCTCCGCGCCGGCGACGTCCTGGCCGGCACCCTCGGCGCCCGCCGCGCGCTCCGGGGCTACGCCGGCGAGGTGCCGGCCCACATCGCCACCGGCGACGTGATCAACGTCCTCAACCTCGGCGGCATCCTCGGCCGCTGTACCTCGGTCAACCCCGAGATCGGCCAGCCGTTCAAGGCCGAGGTGCTCGGCGCCATCCTCGCCTTTCCCGAAATGGGCGATCGGGTGGGCCGGCCGGCGCACATCCGCGACGGCGCCGTCCCCACCGCCGACCGGCTGCAGTTGGACGCGCCGGTGGTGTACGTGGCCGGCACCTGCATGAACGCGGGGAAGACCGTCGCGGCCACCGAGCTCGTGCGCGGGCTGTCGCGCGCGGGGCTCCGGGTGGCGGCCGCCAAGCTCACCGGCGTGTCGCTCATGCGCGACTCCCTCTCGATGCGCGATGCCGGGGCGGTGGCGGCGCTCACCTTCAACGACGCCGGTGCCGCGAGCACCCACGCCGGGATGACCGTCGGCGTGGCCAAGGGGATCTTCAACCGCCTGGCCGGGGAGCGGCCCGACGTCATCATCGCCGAACTGGGCGATGGCATCCTCGGCGAATACGGCGTGCAGGACATCCTGCAGGACCGCGAGCTGGCGGCCGCGGGCGCGGCCTTCGTGATGGCGGCGCCCGATCCCGTCGGGTGCTGGGGCGCGGTCGAGCTGATGCGGGAGCGGTTCGGGCTCCCGGTCGCAGTCCTGACCGGCCCCGCCACCGACAACGAGGTCGGCCGCGACTACATCCGCGCCTCGCTCGGCGTCCCCGCCTTCAATGCCCGGCGCGATGCCGAAGGGCTGGTGGGCGTGGTGCAGGAGGCGCTGGCCCGCTGGCCCGCGCCGGTCGCGGCCGCCACGGAGTCGGCGTGAAGGTCGCGGTCATCGGCGCCGCCGGGTACGCCGGCGGCGAACTCCTCCGCCTCCTGCTCGGGCACCCCGAGGTGACCGACATCGTGGCCACCAGCCGGAGCCAGGCCGGGAAGGCGCTGGCGGACGTGCATCCGCAGCTCGCGACGCTCACCGACCGGACGTTCCTCGCGGCCTCGCCGGCGGAAGCGGCCGGCGGGCGGGACGTGGTCTTCCTGGCCCTGGAACACGGCGAGTCTTCGAAGGTGGCCGGCGCGGTGCTCGAGGCGGCCCCCGGCCTCGTGATCGACCTCGCCGCCGACTTCCGCACCGCCGACGCGGGGCTCTACGGGCGGTTCTACGGCGCCCACCCATCGCCGGAGTTGCTGCCAAGGTTCACCTACGCGCTGGCCGACGTGTCCGGGGCGGCGCTCCGGGGCAAGCGCGCGCTCGCCGCTCCGGGCTGCTTCGCGACGGCGGCGCAGCTGGCGCTCTATCCGCTCCGGCAGGCGGACGTCTCGGCCTCGCTCTTCGCCATCACGGGGTCGAGCGGCGCCGGCGCATCGCCGCGGCCCACCACCCATCACCCCGCGCGGGCGCACAACGTGTTCGCGTACAGCGTGCTGGGGCACCGGCACGAGGCGGAGATCCTCGAGCGGTGGCGGGAGTGGGGCGCCCGCGGGGCGGAGCCGAGGCTCATGGCGCACTCGGGTCCGTTCGTGCGCGGCATCTACCTGACGCTCCACGCGCGGAGTGCGGAGGGCGGGCTCTCGACCGACCTCTACGCGCGGGCGTATGCGGGGCGGCCCTTTGTGCGGCTGCTGGCGCAGGCGCCGGAGCTCACCCACTGTGTCGGCACCAACTACGCCCTGTTGAACGCCCAGTCCAACGCCGATGGCACCGAGATCCAGGTGATGGTGGCCATCGACAACCTGGTGAAGGGCGCCGGCGGCCAGGCGGTCCAGGCGATGAACTTGTCCCTCGGCCTCCCGGAGACGGCGGGGCTCGAGTTCGGGGGGATGTTCCCGTGTTGACAGTGAACGGACGCTCCGACGCACCGGCGGTGGCCGGCGCCGCACTCCTGGCCACCTACGCCCAGATGCCGGTGCGCCCGGTGCGTGGCGAGGGGAGCTGGCTCATCGAGGCTGACGGCACCCGCTGGCTCGACGCCTACGGCGGGCACGCCGTCGCCTCGACCGGGCATTGCCACCCGAAGGTGGTGCGCGCCATCCAGGAGCAGGCCGCGCGCCTCGTCTTCTATTCGACGGCCGTGCCACTCCCGCAGCGCGAGTTGCTGGCGGATGCGCTGGTGGCCCGGATGCCGGCCCCGCTCGGCAAGGTGTTCTTCTGCAACTCCGGCGCGGAGGCGAACGAGAACGCACTGCACCTGGCGCGGAAGTGGACCGGCCGGTCAAAGGTCGTCTCGGTGTCCGGCGGCTGGCACGGCCGTACCGTCGCGACGCTGGCCGTGACCGACGGCGAGCACTACCAGTCCTTCGCGAAGCGCGCCGGGATGCCGCTCTCGGCCAAGGTGCCGTTCGACGACGTCGCCGCGATGCACGCGGCCGTCGACGCCGACACCGCCGCCGTGATCGTCGAACCGGTGCAGGGGATGGGCGGGGCGCGGGACGCATCGGTCGCGTTCCTCCGCGCCGCCCGCGAGGCGTGCGACCGGCACGGCGCCGCGCTCATCTTCGACGAGGTCCAGTGCGGCGTCGGGCGCTCGGGCACCTTCACCGCCGCCGGCGCCGTGGGCGTCGTTCCAGACCTCCTGACGATGGCCAAGGGGCTCGCCTCCGGCATCCCGATCGGCGCCACGGTGGCCGCGACCCGCGTGGCCGCCGACGTCCGTCCCGGCGACCTGGGCAGCACCTTCGGCGGCGGCCCCGTGCCGTGCGCGGCGGCGCTCGCCACGCTCGAGGTGATCGACGAGGAAGGCCTGCTGGCCAACGTGCGCGCGATGGAGGACCGCCTGCGGCGCGGCGCCCGGGCGCTCGGCGTGCCGAACGTGACGGGGCGGGGGCTCCTCCTCGGGCTCTGGCTCGACCGGCCGGCCAAGCCGGTGCAGGAGGCGCTCTGGAAGCGCCACGTGCTGGTGGGCACCGCGGGGGAGCAGGTGATCCGCCTCCTCCCGCCGCTCTCCATTTCGGTGGCGGAGGCCGACCAGCTCCTTGCCGCGCTGGCGGACGTGCTCCGGTGAAGCGCGACTTCCTGGCGATGGAGGCGTGGAGCCCGGACGAGATCGACGGGCTGCTGGCCCTCGCCGCGCGGGTCAAGCGCGGGGAGTTCCCGGGCGGGCTCGAGAAGAAGGTGCTGGCGGCGGTGTTCATGGACCCGAGCCTCCGCACCCGCGCCAGCTTCGAGACGGCGATGTTCCTCCACGGCGGGCACGCCGTGATCCTCGAGCCGGGGAAGGGGAGCTGGAGCCTCGAGACCGAACTCGACGCGGTGATGGACGGCACGACCGTCGAGCACATCATCGAGGCGGCGCGCGTCCTCGGCCGCTACGCCGACGCGCTCGCGGTGCGGAGCTTTCCGCGCGGCACCGAGTGGGCCAAGGCCCGGCAGGACGAGGTGATCGGCAACTTCGCCCGGTACTGCGAAAAGCCGGTCATCAACATGGAGTCGGCGCGGCGGCATCCCTGCCAGGGGCTGGCGGACGCGTTCACGCTGCGCGAGCACCTCGGCGAGACCCGAGGCAAGCGCTTCGTCCTGTCCTGGGCCTGGCACCCGAAGGCGCTCCCGACCGCCGTGCCCGCCAGTGCCGCGATCGCCGCGGCGCAGATGGGAATGGAAGTCGTCATCGCGCGTCCCGCGGGCTACGACCTCGATCCCGACGACATGACCGCCATCGGTGCCCTCGCCCGCGCGCGCGGCGGGTCCGTCCGCGTGACCGACGACCTTGATGGCGCGCTGGCCGGTGCGCACGCCGTGTATCCCAAGTCGTGGGGCGCGCTCGGCCTCTTCGGGCGGCCGGAGGAGGAATCGGCGTTCCGCGCCGGCCTCCGCGGGTGGCGCGTCTCCCAGGAGCGGCTCCGGGTCACCGCGGGCGGAAAGGGGATCGTCCTGCACTGCCTCCCGGTGCGCCGCAACGTCGAGCTCGATGGCGCCGTGCTCGACGGCCCCAACTCGGTGGTGGTCGACGAGGCGGAGAACCGCCTGCACGTGCAGCGCGCGCTGCTGCTGGAGCTTATCGGTAAGCGGTGAGCGGTGAGCGGTGAGCGGTAAGCGGTGAGAGGGAAAAGGGAAGAGGGAATAGGGGATAGGAACGAGGGAAGTTGTTACCTTCGCGCTGATAGCTGATAGCTGATAGCTGATAGCTGATAGCTGCCGTTGTGAACACCGCACGGGGGATC
>DASYXP010000246.1:0-3304 GCA_035934835.1 Gemmatimonadales bacterium
GGGGATCGCCCAGGCCCTGCAGGCGGCGAGCGTGCGGCTCGAGGAAGCTGCGGGCCGAGCCGTGTTCGACCGCGACTCGCTCTACCCCGCCAGTCGCCGGCTGCGCGAACGGGCCATCATCGCCTATCGCGGCGGCGAGACCAGCGTGCTCCCGGTGTTCGACGCGATGCGCGGCGAACGCGATGCGGCGCTGACGCTGGTGCGCGACCTCGTGGCCTTTCAGGATGCCCTCGCCGATTGGAACGCCCTCGTGGGCCGGATGGATTGATGCACGCGACGCTTCGACACCTCATCACGCTGGCACTGCTGACCACCATCACCTCCTGTGCCCGGAAGCGGGGTGGTGACGATGACGAATCCGGAGGAGCGCCTCCCGCCGGCGCGACCACCGCCGTGGCCGTCTCGCTCGCGCCGGCGCGCCTGGACAGCATCTCGGATGTGCTCGAGCTCGTCGGGCGCCTGGACCCCACGCCTGGATCGAGCGCCATTCTGGCGGCGCCCACCGCCGCCGTGGTCCATCAGGTCTTCGTCCAGGTCGGCACGGAGGTGCAGGCGCGTCAGGCGCTGATCGAGCTCGATGCGCCCGATCTCAGCGCGCGGGCCCACGCGGATTCCGTCGCGGCCGTCGTGGCCACGAGGGAGGCGGAACGACAGCGGTCGCTCCTTGCCGAGGGGATCGCATCGGCCAAGCAGGCCGATGAAGCGGCGAATGCGGCCACGGCGGCCCGCGCAGCCGCTGACGCCAACGCCAAGCTGCTCGCACGGATGACGGTCCGCAGCCCCATCGAAGGCGCCGTCAACGAAGTGCGGATCCAGCCGGGAGAGCGGGTCGACGCCGGGGCCCCGCTCGCCGTGGTGATGGATGCGGACACGCTGGACCTTGTCGTGCCGGTGCCCGCCGCCAGGCTCGGGAGCCTGCGCGCGGGCCAGCCGGCGTGGATCACCGCCGAAGGCGACACCAGCCGGCACCGGGCCGAGGTGATCGCCGTGGCACCGGGGGTCGACTCGGTCACCAACGCCGGTCGCATCGTGGTGCGGATGCCGAACCCGGGGGAACGGGTGCACGTCGGCACCGGCGCCACGGCCCGGGTGGTCCTGGGCGTGATCCACAATGCGCTCGTGGTCCCCGCGACTGCACTGGTGCTGATCGGCGACCGGCAGGCGGTGTTCGTGGTCGGACGGGACTCGATCGCGCACGCCCGCATTGTGACCGTCGCGGTCCGGTCGGGGGAGCGCACCGCCGTGGTCGGTCCGGTCAAGGCGGGTGAGCAGGTGGTGATGCGCGGCGGCGCCGGCCTGGCCGACGGGATGCGGGTCGCCCCGGCGGCGGAGCACCCGTGAGCATCGCCGCCCTGGTCGAGCGGCACCGGTCGGCCGTTTACCTCTCCCTTTCGCTGCTCACGCTGGGCGGCCTGTTCGCCCTGTTCACGCTGCCGGCGGGCATCTATCCCGAAGTGACCTACCCGCGGGTGATCGTCATCGCCAAGCAGGGCACCTTCGAGGCGCAGGACATGACCGTCGCGGTCACCCGCCCGGTCGAGGAGGCGATGAGCGGGGTGATCGGGCTCCGGCGCATCCGGTCCCGAACCGTGCGGGGCGCAACCGAGATCTCCCTCGATTTCGCCCCCAACGCCGACATGCAGTATTCCCTCACCCAGGTGCAGGGACGCCTCGCGCAGCTCCGGCCCTCCCTTCCCGCTGACCTCGAGCTCACGGCCGAGCGCCTGACGCCGTCGGTCTTTCCGCTAATCCAGTACGAGCTGCGCGGCGCCGACCCGGTCCAGCTGCGCGACATCGCCCAGTTCCAGATCCGGCCCCGCCTGGCCCGGCTCCCGGAGGTGGGCGGCGTCGAGATCCAGGGCGGACTCGTCCGTGAGGTGTCGGTGGTGCTGAATCCGCAGCGGCTGGTGAGCTCCGGCCTGGGCGTCGACCAAGTCGCCCGGGCCATCGCGCAATCCGACGTGGTCACCGCCGCCGGTCGGGTGGACCGGGAGTACCGGCAGTCCAGCATCATCGTGTCGGGGCTCGCCTCCACGCCGGAGGCGGTGGCCGCGATCGTAGTGCGTCAGACGGGCCCCCGGCCCATCCGCGTGGGCGACCTGGGCTCGGTCCGGTACGGCGCCGAGGACCAGTTCCAGCTCATCTCGGGGGACGGGCAGCCCGCCGCGCTCATCAACATCGCCCGGCAGCCCAACGGCAATGCGCTCACCATCGACGACGAGGTCCGCGCCGCGCTCGACTCGGTGCGCCCGACGCTGCCGGCCGGGGCCGAGCTCAAGGAGGTATACAACCAGGCGACGCTGGTCCGGGAGTCGATGAAGAGCGTGCGGGACGCGATGCTGGTGGGCGGCGCGCTGGCCGTGCTGATCCTGTTCCTCTTCCTCGGGCGCTGGAACTCCACCTTCGCCGCCGCGCTCAGCCTCCCGCTGGCGGTGATCGGCACCTTCGCGGTGATGGCCCTCGCGGGGCAGTCGCTCAACCTGATGTCGCTCGGCGGCCTCGCCGTCGCCATCGGCCTCATCATCGACGACGCGGTGGTGGTGGTCGAGAACATCGAGCGGCGCCTGGCGCTGCACCCCGATGAGCCAGCGGACGAGGTGATCCGCCGCGGCACCGACGAGATCTTCGGCCCGGTGGCCGGATCCACCCTGACGACGGTGGTGGTCTTCGCGCCCCTCGGCCTGCTGCAGGGCGTCGTCGGTTCGTTCTTCCAGTCCTTCTCAATCGCGCTGGCGGCGTCGGTGCTCCTGTCGCTGGCCATCGCGATGACGCTCATCCCGGCCCTCGTGAGCCAGATGGTGCGGCGCGCCCGCGCCCGATCGGTCGACGCCGCGCCCCACCATCCGGCCATCCGCCTAGCGCGGATCGAGGGCTGGTACGGCGCCCTCGCGGACCGGCTGATCGGCCGTCGTCGGGTGCTGCTCGGCATCATGTTCGGGGTGTTCGGCGTCGGGGTCCTGCTGCTGAAGTTGGTGAACACCGACTTCCTTCCCCAGATGGACGAGGGCGGGTTCATCCTCGACTACTGGACCGCCACCGGCAGCTCGCTGGCGGAGACCGACCGCGAAATGCACGTCGTCGAGCGGATCCTCGCCGCCGACCCCGACATCCAGGCCTTTTCCCGCCGGACCGGCGCGGAGCTCGGCTTTGCCGCCACCGCGCCCAACCGGGGGGACTTCACCGTCCTGCTCAAGCCGCTGAGCCAGCGCCATGCGTCGGTCTACGACGTGATCGACCGGGTCCGCGCACAGGTCGGCGTCCAGATGCCGACCGTCCGGGTCGAGTTCGCACAGCTGATGCAGGA
>DASYXP010000293.1:0-1533 GCA_035934835.1 Gemmatimonadales bacterium
GATGGCCTCGCGCACGTGCGGCGGGGCCAGGTCCGCCGCGCCGTCGAGGTCGGCGATGGTCCGGGCCAGCTTGAGCACCCGGTGATAGGCGCGCGCGGAAAGCCCGAGCCGCGTGATGGCCGACCGGAGGAGCCCCTCCACGTCGTCGCCGACGCGGCACCAGCGCCGCAAGTCGCGGGCGCCCATCTGCGCGTTGGCGTGGATGCCGGGGCGCCCGCGGAACCGCTCGCGCTGGCGTGCCCGCGCCTGCTCCACCCGGCCGCGGATGTCGGCGCTCGACTCGACCGCCGCCTCGCTCGAGAGGTCGCGATAATTGACCGCCGGCACCTCGAGGTGGATGTCGATGCGGTCGAGGAGGGGCCCGGAGATCCGCGCGAGGTAGCGCTCCACCGCCTCCGGGGGACAACGGCAGGCGTGGGTGGGATCGCCGTGATAGCCGCAGGGGCAGGGATTCATCGCCGCCGCGAGGATGAACCGCGCCGGGTACGTCAGGCTCACCGCCGCACGGCTCAGCGTCACGTGCCCGTCCTCGAGCGGCTGGCGCAGCACCTCGAGGACGTTCTTCCGGAACTCGGGAAGCTCGTCGAGGAAGAGCACCCCGCCGTGGGCCAGGCTCACCTCACCGGGCCGGGGATTCGACCCGCCGCCGATCAGCCCGGCGTCGCTGATGGTGTGGTGGGGTGCCCGGAAGGGGCGGATGACGCTCAGCGACTGCCCCGGCGCCAGGAGCCCCGCGACGCTGTGGATCTTGGTCGTCTCGAGCGCCTCCTCGAGGTCCATCGGCGGAAGGATCGTGGGGAGCCGACGCGCGAGCATCGTCTTCCCCGCCCCGGGGGGCCCGATGAGCAGGATGTTGTGCCCCCCGGCTGCGGCCACCTCGAGGGCCCGCTTGGCGGAGACCTGCGCCTTGACGTCGTTGAAGTCGACCACGTCCTGGTGCCGTTCGGCCATCAGCGCGGCCAGGTCCACGTGGGCCACCGCCAGCTCCGCTTCGCCGCTCAGGTGGCGGCACACATCGAGCAGCGTCCGCGCACCTCGCACCGCCAGCCCGTCGACGACCGCCGCCTCCCGGAGGTTCTGCTCCGGCAGGACGACGCCGCGGCACCCCGCCGCGCGGGCGGCGAGCGCCATCGACAGCGCCCCGCGGACCGGACGCAGGTCCCCCTCAAGGCCGAGTTCGCCCAGGAAGACCTCGCCCTTGAGCGCATCCTCCGGCACCTGCCCCCCGGCCGCCAGCACACCGAGCGCGATCGGCAGGTCGAGCGCCGAGCCGTCCTTGCGCACGTCGGCCGGGGCGAGGTTGACCGTCACCTTCTTGAGGGGGACGGAATAGCCCGCGTTGGCCAGCGCCGGGAAGACGCGCTCCCGCCCCTCGCGCACCGCGCCGTGGGGAAGCCCGACCACCGAGAACGAAGGCAACCCGTTCGTGATGTCGACCTCGACGTCGACGAGGTACGCGTCAACGCCGAGCACCGCAGTAGCCTGGACACGGCTGAGCATGCACCATCCCGGTCGGAGATGGCGCCAGAGTAC
>DASYXP010000307.1:0-1989 GCA_035934835.1 Gemmatimonadales bacterium
CCACTGCTACCGCTGCGACACGGTGGTGGAGCCGCGGGTGAGCGACCAGTGGTTCGTCCGGATGGCGCCGCTGGCCCAGCCGGCGCTCCAGGCGTATCGCGACGGCGCGCTCACGTTCATCCCGGAGCGCCGCGGCGAGGAATACGCCCAGTGGATGGAGAACATCCGCGACTGGTGCATCTCCCGGCAGCTCTGGTGGGGCCACCGGATCCCCGTCTGGTACTGCGACGGCTGCGGCCAGATGACCGTGAGCCGGAGCGAGGTGGAGGACTGTCCCTCCTGCCGCGGCCCCGTCCGCCAGGACGAGGACGTGCTCGACACGTGGTTCTCCAGCTGGCTCGTCCCCTTCTCGTCCCTGGGCTGGCCGGTCGAGACCGCGGACCTCCAGCGCTTCTACCCCGGCACCACGCTGGTCACCGCGCCCGAGATCCTCTTCTTCTGGGTGGCGCGGATGGTGATGGCGGGGCTCGAGTTCCGCGGGGCGCTCCCCTTCGCCACGGTGTACCTCCACGGCACCGTGCGCGATACCCAGCACCGCAAGATGTCGAAGTCGCTGGGGAACGGGATCGACCCGCTCGACGTGGTGCGTACCTACGGCGCCGACGCGCTCCGCTACACGGTGGTGTCGGGGATGGCGGTCGGCACCGACCTGATCCTCGACCCGCAGGACCTGGAGCTCTCATTCGCGGCGGGCCGGAACTTCGCCAACAAGCTCTGGAACGCCGGCCGCTTCCTGCTCGGCAACCTCGACGGCACGCCGCGGCCCATCGCCGGCCGGCACCGCAACGTGGTCAGGACGGACGAGCTCACCCTCGCCGACCGGTGGATCATCGCGCGCTGCGAGGAGGCCGTCGCTGCCGCGACCGAGGCCATCGAGAAGTACCGCCTCAATGACGCGGCATCGGCGGTCTATCACTTTCTCTGGAGCGACTTCGCCGACTGGTACGTGGAGCTCATCAAGCCGCGCCTCTATGGCGACCAGCCCGGCGGCGACGTGGCGCGCGCGGTGGCGTACCGGGTGTTCGATACCGCGCTCCGTCTCCTCCATCCGGTGATGCCGTTCATCACCGAGGAGCTCTGGCAGAAGCTCCCCGGCCGCGCGGACGGCGAATGGCTGGCGGCGGCCCAGTGGCCGCGTTCCGACCGTCGCGCCGCCGACGCCGCGGCACTCCGGCAGTTCGCCCTGGTGCAGGAGGCGGTGGGCGCCATCCGGCAGATCCGCGCGGAGTACGGGATCGAGCCCGGGAAGCAGATCACGGCCGTCGTCACCCCGGCGACGCCGGACGCGCGCGCCGCACTCACCGCGGAGGGGGGGACGGTGTCCCGGCTCGCCAAGCTGGCATCGCTCTCGCTGGGGCATGCCGAACAGGGCGTCGGCGCCCACGCGGTGCTCTCCGACGGCACGCCGGTCTTCGTGCCGCTGGGCGGGGCTATCGACCTTGCGCGGGAATGCAGCCGCTTGGCGGAGGAGCGCACCCGGCTCCAGGGGCTGGTGGCGGCGCAGGAGCGGAAGCTGGCCAACGAGCAGTTCGTGGCGCGGGCGCCAGCCGCCGTGGTCGAGAACGAGCGGACCAAGCTGTCCGACTGGAGCAGGCAGGTCGCGGTGCTGGAGGAAAAGAGGAAGCGGCTGGGGTGCGGGTGAGGAGACCGGTCGACGGTCGACAGACGCTCGGACGCTCAGTGGCTCGGCGAGCATGGGGATCCGGGCTTCGACCATCCGCCCTGAGCGTCAGTGCGTCGGTTCTCCTGGGAACCGCCTGCGCCCGCATCGCGCCGCCGCCGGGCGGGCCCCCCGACCTCAAGCCGCCGGTCATCGTGGCCACGGTGCCGGAATCGATGGCGGTGATCCCCGATTTCAAGGGCGACGTCGAGTTCATCTTCGACGAGACGGTCTCCGAAGGCACGAGCCCCGACTTCGGACTCGGCACCGGATCCCTTGAGAAGCTCGTGCTCCTCTCCCCCACCACCAAGCAGCCGGTGGTCCGCTGG
>DASYXP010000308.1:0-2712 GCA_035934835.1 Gemmatimonadales bacterium
GATGACCGCCCCCATCGAGCACCCGACGTAGCACGCCGGCGTGAGGTCAGCCTCGCGGAGCGCCCGCTCGGCGCCGAGATGGCCGAGGGCCTTGGCGCCGCCGCCGCCGTAGATCGCCACCACCCGGGCCGGGACGCTCACCGGTGCTTCTTCATCTCTTCGGCGTGGACCCGCGCCTTCTCGTAGCGCGCCTTCTCCTCCGGCGCCTCCGCCACGAGGCGCGGCACCCGCTTCGGATGGCCGAACTCGTCGATCGCCACGAACACCATGTGGGCGGTGTGGGTGTGGCGCCGCTCGCCGGTGCTCACCTTCTCGGCGTACACCTCGACGGTGATGTGCATCGAGCTGTTGCCGACGTAGTCCACCGACGCGTCGCAGGTGACGAGCGCGCCCACCGGGATGCGCTCGCGAAAGTCCACCCGGTCGATGCTGGCCGTGACCGCCGGGCCGCCGGCGTGGCGGATCGCGGCGACTGCGGCGGCCTGGTCCACGAGCGCCATCAGGTGCCCGCCGAAGAGGTCGCCCAGGATGTTCTGCATGTCCGGCATCACCAGCGTGGTCAGCTGGGCGCGGGAGAAGGCCATCGTGCGGGAGTCGGGGATCATGTGCCGGTGAGCGGTGGAGGGTGAGCGGTGAGCGGGAGCGCCCGCGGATCATCGCGCCACGCTGCGCCATCCGGATGATGCTCCGGCCAGGCTCGGTCACTAACGTGGTGCATGCGGGACCATACCTCACTCATCGCGTGGCAGGAAGCGGAAGCGGTCGCGATCGCGGCGGTCCTGCTCAGCCGCACGCACTGGAGTCCGTCCGCGCGGGCCATGTTCGACCAGCTGCTTCGGGCATCCGTGTCCGCGCAGGTCAACATCTCCGAAGGTTACGCCTGGACCGACAGTCCGACGTTCCGGCGCCACCTGCAGATCGCCTATGGGTCCGCGGTCGAGTGTGGCGACCTGCTGCGGCTGCTCGAACGCACCGGCGTCGTGCCGTCCGCCGAGATCGCTCCGGTGTCCGAGCGGTGCGGTCGTTGTCAGCGCCTTATCCTCGGCCTGTACCACCGCGTTGCCGGGAAGCGCAATGCGGGCTAGCGGCCCGCTCACCTCTTACCGCTCACCGCTTACCGCTCACCCTAATAGTCGACCGGTCGGAGGTAATACTCCCCGATCGACGTCTGGGAGAGCATCGCCACGGTCGGGAGCCGGCGCTTCCAGTGGGTCGAGTCGAGCCGGCCGCGGACCCGGGCCACCTCGGCGGCGGTGAAGCCGAGCGGCTCGATCTCCGCCGGACGGAGCCCGGAGAGGAGCCAGTGCAGGATCAGGTCGGCCTTGGCGTAGCTGATCCCGAAGTCGCCCTCGTCGGTCTGCCCCTCGATCAGGTCGGCGCTGGCTGGCTTGGCGACGATCTCCTCGGGCACCCCGAGATGGCGCGCGAGCGCCCAGACCTGGGTCTTGAAGAGGTCGCCGATCGGGTTGACGGGGGGGCTGTCGTCGGCGTGCCAGGTGAAGTAGCCGAGGAGGCGCTCGCTCTTGTTGCCGGTGCCGAGCGGGAGCGCCTTGAGCGCCGCGGAGAGGTCGAACAGCGTGATCATCCGCATCCGCGCCATCACGTTCCCGCGGCGGGCGCCGTCGACGTCCCCGCCGATGGCGGCGACGAGGCCGTCGACCGCCGCGGAGATGTCCACGGTCCGCTCCGCGAGGCCGAGCCGACGGATCACGAGTTCCGCGTGGGCCAGGCTCTCGGGGCTCGACGTGCGGTATGGCATCCGGACCGCGGTGACGTTCTCCGGCCCGAGCGCCTCGGCGGCGAGGTACGCGACCAGGGCCGAGTCGACGCCGCCGGAGAGCCCGATCACCACGTGCTCGAATCCGCGCCGCCGCTGGACCTCGTCGCGGATGAACTCCACCAGCCAGGTGCGCGCGAGCGCCGGGTCGATGCGGAGCGGGTCGGAGGACTGGTGCACAGACGCACCGACGCTTCGACGTTCCCGGCCATCCTGCGGTCCGGCAATGCGACCTTGGCGCTCCCCGCGTGCGCCAAGTTCCGGAGCGACTGGGCGTCCGAGCGTCTGTTCCCTTCCCTCCAGCAGGTGCGGCAGCCGGTGTTCGAGGTCGGAGAGGAGGGGCAGGTCGGCGCGGACGCGGGTGATCTCGCCCGGGTCGAGGGCGGCGGTGAGGACCGCCGGCTCGAACACCGGACCCTGCAACAGGGTCTCGCCGCGAGGGCTCAGCAGCACCGACCCGCCGGCAAAGCCCTTGCCCCCCTCGAAGCCCACCAACTGCGACACCGCCACGAACACCCCGTGCTCTTCCGCGATCCCCTGGGCCAGGCGCTCCCAGCGCTCGAGGTTGGCCGGGCGGCCATCGGCGTGATCGCGGGGGTCGAGGCCGCGGGCCGGCGTGGCGCTCGGGATCAGGATGAGCTGGGCGCCGTCGAGCGCCGCGAGGGTGGGCATCAGGGAGTGCCAGGCGTCCTCGCACACCAGCATCGCCGTCCGGCCGAAGCGGGTGTCGAAGGCGTGCACCGTCTTCCCCGCCTCGACGAAGCGCTCCTCGTCGAAGACGCCATACGTGGGCAGGAACACCTTGCGATGGACGTGGCGGATCCCCGCGCCAGTGCCCCCCAGCGTGGCATAGAGGGCCGCGTTGTGGAGCCGGTTCTCGTGCAGTTCGTAGAAGCCGATGGCCACGTCGACCGGCGGCGCGCCCGACTCGGCGT
>DASYXP010000336.1:0-1929 GCA_035934835.1 Gemmatimonadales bacterium
ACCAGGCAAAGCCGCTCGCGATCAGCGCGCCGCACTGATATGCAAAGCCGGGGAGGAAACCGCGGACCCCGTCGGGCGCCAGTTCGGTGATGTGCGCCGGGATGACCCCCCACGCCCCCTGCACGCAGAACTGGATGGCAAAGGCGCCCACCACGAGGAGCCCGACCGACGGCGCGAAGGCCCAGAGCGGCAGCATCAGCACCGCGCCCGCGAGCGCCAGGGCGATCGCCCGCCGCCGCCCGATCCGGTCCGACCACCTCCCCACCATCACGCCGCCGATGAGCGCGCCGACCATCGACACCGCCGTGACGAGCGCGCGGCCCCGGGCATCGAGCCCCCAGCTCCGCTCGAGGAAGGTCGGGAAGAGATCCTGGGTGCCGTGGGAGGTCATGTTCATCATCGCCATCAGCGCGGTGATGACGACGAACACGCGCCAGTTGGCCAGCACCGCCCGGCCGAGGGAGCGCCAGTCGGGGTGGCGGGAGCGGCGCCAGGCATCCGACTCGGTCACCCTCACCCGGATGAAAAGCGCCACCAGCGCCGGCAGGCCGCCGAGGAAGAAGAGCGGCCGCCACCCCCAGTGCGGGAAGATCGCGAAGTACGCGACCGCCGCCAGCAGGTATCCGGCGGCGTAGCCCTGCTGCAGGAGCCCGGACACGGCGCCGCGCTTCTCGGGTTCGACCTTTTCCATCACCAGCGACGCGCCGACCCCCCACTCACCGCCCATCCCGATCCCGAAGAGCGCCCGGAGGACGAGGAAGCTCGCGTAGCTCGGCGCGAAGCCGGTGAGCACCTCGACGACGGCGTAGAACACCAGGTCGATCATCAGCGGGAGGCGCCGGCCATAACGGTCGGCCAGGAGCCCGAAGATGAAGGCGCCCACCGGGCGGAAGGCGAGCGTCAGGAAGAGCGAGAAGACGATGTCGGCGTCGGGGCGGTGGAATTCCCGGCCGATGGCGGTGAGGGTAAGGACGACGAGGAAGAAATCGAAGGCGTCGAGGGTCCAGCCGAGGAATCCGGCGGCGATGGCAGCGCGGCGGTCGGCGGCCGGGGCGAGTGGCGATCGGTCCGCCGTGGTCGATGAGGTCACGGGGCACAAAGATATGGCGAAAACGATCGCGGGCCAGCGCATGCAGATTGGCACCGGCTTGCCGGGCGCCTACCTTTCGGCGTGACCCAGCACGCCGCCAAGCCGACTTTCCTCGACCCCTCCGGGCGCCGCAAGGCCCGGCTCAAGGCCGGGATCATCGCCGTGGGGATCCTCACCACGCTGATCGTGCTGGTGGTGTTCACCGGGATGCTCGTCTCCCCGGTCCTCCCCGACCTGCCCCTCACCCAGACGGCAGCCGACTCCCTCGGCCACGTCCCCCGCACCGCCCGGCGCGCGGTCCGGCGGACGATCTCGATCCGGGCCGAACGGGAGCGCCTGGCCAGCCGCCAGCGGCTCTTCCAGCAGCTGATGAAGGAGCGCCGACCGCTCCGCCGCTCCCTCCGCTATTCCCAGATCCCGCTCGGCCGGCGGCTCCGGGCCGACAGCGCGCTGGCGGCGCACCGCGGCGCCTACGATCCGACGGTGGTCGGCTTCTACGTCAACTGGGACGACAACTCGCTCGCGTCGCTCCGGAAGAACATCGACCGGCTCGACTGGGTCGTGGCCGAGTGGGGGCTGGTGCGCGCGCGGGGGGACTCCACCCCCCTCCGCTTCCAGGTGGACCGGCGGGTGCTGGCTCTCGCCGCGCTCGCCAAGCAGCCGCCGATCATCCTCCTGATGCTCACCAACGCCAATGCGACCGGGTTCGATGCGCGCGCGGTGCGCCGCCTGGTCGGGACCGAGCGGGCGCGGCGGGCCACCATCAAGGAGATCGTCGACACCGTCACCCACTACCGCCTGGGCGGGGTGACGATCGACTTCGAGGACCTGCCGCCGAC
>DASYXP010000157.1:0-16150 GCA_035934835.1 Gemmatimonadales bacterium
AAGGGAGGAGAAGTAGAAGGAGAAGGAGGGAGGGAAGGCCGGAAGTGAAGCGTCAACGGTAGAACGTGAAGAGGGGGCGCTGGCGACCGATCGAGGCCCGTGCGCGGGCTCCACCAGGCACGATATTCCGGTCTCACTTCTCCTTCTCCTTCTCCTTCTCACTTCTCTACAGCCCGCCGAGCCACGGATACCCCTGGTCTTCCCAGTAGCCCCCCGGCCGGTCGGCGGTGAACGTCACCGCGGTCAGGTACTTGGTCAGCTTGTAGCCCAGCTTGAGCGGGGAGTAGAGCCGGAGTGGCGCGCCGTGGTCCGGCATCAGCGGCCGGTCGTTGTAGGCGTAGGCCAGGATGGTCTGCGGGTGCATGGCCGTCCGCAGGTCCCAGCCGTTGTAGTAGTCGGCGTCGAAGGAATCGAACCGCGCGTAGCGCGCGGCCGGCGTGGGCTCCGCCAGCGCCGCGATGGTGGCGAACGGCACCCCCGTCCACGTCGCGATGGCAGTCCACCCCTCGACGCAGTGATGCTTGACGGTGTAGGTCACCGCCGGGAGCGCCTGCACCTGCGCGAGCGTCAGGGTCAGGGGCTTCTTGACGAGGCCGGTGACCTGCAGGTGCCACCCCGCTGGGTCAGCGAGCACGGGGAGTTCGTCGCTCACGTAATACATCGGGAAGGCGCTGCCCGATCGCTCGGAGACCGGGTACTCGCGGGCCAGCCGGTGGCGGGAGGTGAGGTGCTCGCCGACCCAGTCGTTGAGGCCGGCCATCGCGCCGAGCGCGGGCTTCAAGGGGCCGCCGTCCCAGCCGCATCCCGATGCCAGCGCGCCGGCGCCGGCCACCAGGCCCATCCGGAAGAGGTCTCGGCGGTTCAGGGGCTCAGTCATGGCTGGGGAACCTCCCGCGGTACCAGCCGCTCAGCATCGCCCGGAGGGAGGCCGGATCGACGAGGAAGACGAGGGCGATGTGGGCGACGGTGAATGCGATGAAGACCCAGACCGCCACGAAGTGCCAGTAGCGCGCGAATTCGTAGCCGCCGAAGAGCGCGGTCAGCCAGTGGAACTGGACCGGCTTGTAGATCGAGACGCCGGTGAGCGCAGAGAGGGCGCCGAGCGCCACGATGAACGTGTAGGCGCCCTTCTGGAGGGCGTTGTGCTTTCCCTGGGGTGGGTGCTCCTTCCGCAGGCCCAGGTAATACAGCTGCATCTGGATGGCGGGGCCGATGTCGCCGGGCCGGAAGATGAGCGAGCGCCATTCGCCGGAGATCGCCAGGTAGGCCACGTAGGCGAGCCCGGCGCCGATGAAGAACCAGCCGAGGGCAAAGTGCCAGTTGAGCCCGCCGGCGAGCCAGCCACCGAGGCGGGCCCAGTGGGGGAAGCTCCGGCCCTCGAAGGGGTTGGGTCCGATGCGCATCCCGCCCTTGAGCCCGAAGCGGGAGTACGCGCCGTAGATCTGGAGCCCGCTCGCGATCAGGCCGGTGAGGACGATCGCGTTGACCCAGTGAGTGATCCGCACCAGCCAGTGGTGGCGGCGCACGCCTGGGGGAGCGGGAACTGAGGTCATCGTGTCTCCGGTGGGAAGTTCGACTCTAACGCCGCCGGCGGGCGAATGGTTCCGCCGGCGAGGAGGCGCCACCGGGGCATCGGCGTGGTTGCACGGGCCCCGGGATCGGCGACGACCTTCGGGCCGGCCTACCTCCTGAACAGATACGCGAACTTGACGAAGAACCCGTCGCTCTGCCGCACCAGCCGCGAGAAGGTGAGCGTGTTGGTCCCGCCGTCCAGGCTCGAGCCGTATCCGAAGAAGGCCACGGTGCCCGGGCTCGGCTGGTACGACGCCAGCCAGTCCATCCGGAAGGCGTTGGACTCCGAGGCGGTCGAGGGAGTGCCGTTGACGACCAGGGTGTCGCCGGTCGCCGGGTCCTCGAGCGCGGCCAGGCGCTGGGAGCGGTACTCGCCGACGAAGCGGAAGAAGAGCGAGCGCCGCGGCTGGAAATCGACTTCGAGGCGCGGGATCACCGTCCGGGCGAACTCCTCCCCGGTCCGGTCGCGGGTGAGCCGGTCGACGATCAGGCTGCCGGTGGCCCGCACCTGCTGGCTCGGCCGCAGCGAGAGCGACCCGGTGACGGTCGTCTCCGTGCCCAGGCTCCCTTCGGCAAAGAGCACGGCGGCGCCGCGGAAGAGGGAGGCGCTGGCATTGAAGCCCTGGTACACCGGCGTGCCGGCGGTGAGCTGGCCCGTCCATCCGTCCAGCATCCCCGGCACGGCGTACGGCGTGGTCGGGTTGGCGCCGTGGCCCACGGCGTACCCGGTGTAGAGCGTCGGGTCGGGGAGCACGTAGGCGTGGGTGGGGACGAGGCTCAGGTTCCAGCCTCCGCGGAGGCGGACCATCATAGTGGCGCTCTCGCTCCCCTCGATGGGGTGCGCGGCGGAGAAGTGGGCATAGTCCCAGGTGGCCTGCGGGCCGAAGAAGACGGTAAAGCTCTCCATCAGCGCCCCGGGCGCGCCGTACCAGGTGAAGCGGTTGAAACCGTGCGCCGACACGATGTCGGTCCGCGGCACGAATCCCGCCCGCGCCTCGAAGCCGCGCCCGATGCCGTTCAGCTGGTAGTTGAAGCCCCATTGCCGGCCGGTGCGGTCCAGCTGCTCATGCCAGATCGGGCTCGAGCGCTGGCCGGTCGAATCGCGCACCCAGGATCCGCCAAGCTGGGTCTCGAAGTAATAGAGCTTGCCGAAGACGTAGCGCACGTCGCCCGCCGCCACCCGGCTGTAGAGCGAGCCGGCGGAGCGGTCGGTGTAGGTGATGCCGGCGGTGGAGTTCTCGCCGAAGTCGGCGCGGACGCGTCCCACGTCGAAGAGCGCGTTATCGGAGCCTCCGCCCGGCTCGTCCAGCGCCGTCAGGTGGGCTATCGTGAACCGGCCCACCTTCCCCGCGACCTTGAGCCCGCCGACGGGGTTCTGGATCTGGCGGGTGTACACCAGCTGGTTGGGCGTGGCGAAGAGCTCGATCCCCTCGAGGAAGAAGGGGCGCTTTTCCGGGTAGTAGAGCGCGAAGCGCTGGTTGACGGTGACCTGTCCGGCGTCGCTCTCCACCTGGCTGAAGTCGGGGTTGGCCGTCGCGTCGACCGAGAAGCTGCTGAAGCCGAGCTTGAGGTTGGCGCCGAACTCGGTCCGCCACGCGCCGCGCGAGAAGGCGCCGGTGCTGTCCTGCTGTCCCGAGACCGCGCCGGTCACGAACGGCTGGGCCTCGACCACCACGCCCCGGTGGATGTCGTGGATGCCGGTGAGGGTGCCGTCCTGCAGGAGGAAGCTCGCGTTGGCGCGGCGAAGGTCGGTCCAGGAATCCTGGTATCCGGTGCGCTGCACGGTGCGGATGATTTGGATCCCCCACGCCTTGGGGTCGGCGCCGCGGAAGCGCAGGCTCTTGAAGGGGATGCGGATCTCGACCACGTACCCGTCGGGGGTCAGGTGGCCCTTCGACTCCCAGAGGAAGTCAGGGTTCAGGTCGGTGGTGCCGCCGGTGATGCTCCCGGCCGAGAACCCGCCTTCGGCGCGGACCCCGTCCTCCTGGGCGCCGAGCGGGTTGACGCCGAAGAAGTAGGCGCGGCGGTGGTCGTTGAAAGTGTCGAGATAGATCCGGACGTTGTCGTCGCCCTGGATGTTGTCGCGGTCGGCCACGGTGGCGCGGATGGAGCCGGGTTCGGGGTCGTGGGCGATGACGCCGAAGTAGATCGCGGTGGGCGAGTACCACACCCGCACCTCGGTCTCCTCGCCGGCGGGGCGGCCATCGGCGGGCTGGTATTCCCAGAAGCCCGAGAGCCGGGCGGCCTGCTGCCACGGCGCCTCGTCGAGGGTCCCGTCGATGGCGACGGTCGCGTCGATGCGGGGGATGGCGACGCTGGGCGCGCCGCGCCCGTTGACCGGGGCGGGGAGGGCGGCGGACACCTGGAAGAGCAGCGCAACAGCGAGCATGAGCTACCAGGAAAGGAGACGGCGAAAGGTAAACGGGGGCGGCCGGATGGCACGAGAACGGGGCGCCCGGTGGCGCCCCGTTCCCGGTGGTGCAGTCTTCCCGGCGTCCGGGCGGCCGCTACTCGTAGCGGAGTGCTTCCACCGGGTCGAGGCTCGCGGCGCGCTTGGCCGGCCAGAGCCCGAAGAAGAGCCCGACGGCGCCGCTGAAGATGAACGCGACCGCGATGGCGACGGGCGAGATCAGCGTGTTCCAGCTGAAGAGCTTGGCCAGGACGACGGCGCCGGTGGCGCCGAGGATGATGCCAAGAACGCCGCCGGTGAGGCAGAGCACCAGCGCCTCGATCAGGAACTGGAAGAGGATCGTCCCCCGGGTGGCGCCGAGGGCCTTGCGGATGCCGATCTCCTTGGTCCGTTCGGTGACCGAGACCAGCATGATGTTCATGATGCCGATGCCGCCGACCAGGAGGCTTACCGCCGCGATGCTGGCGAGGAGGGCGGTGAAGACCTGGGTGGCCTGCTGCTGGGTGGCCAGGATGTCCGAAAAGTTCCGGATCTGGAAATCGTCGTCTGCGCCGGGGGCGATCTTGTGCTTGCGCCGCATGACCCGCTCGATGTCCACCATCGCGAGTTCGGGCGGCACCCCGTCCTTGATCTCCACCGAGATGGAGCGCAGGCGGTCGCTGCCGAAGATCCGGTACTTGGCGGTCTGGAGCGGGATCAGGATCTGCTCGTCGGGGTTGCTGAACCCCTGGGCACCCTTGGGGCTCAGGATCCCGATGATCTCGAACGGGATCCCCCGGATGTGGATCATCTGGTGCAGCAGGGACCCGGGATTCTGTCCCCATTCGTCGGGCAGTGATGCGCCGAGCACCGCATAGCGCTGGCGCGCGTCGTCGTCGCCCCGGGTGAACATCTTGCCGTACGGCATGGTGTAGTTGTGCGCCTGCACGTAGTTCGACGTCGTCCCGGTGACCGACAGGTTGAAGTTCTGGTCGGCGTACTTGATCTGCATGTCCGACTCGATCTCCGGCACCACGGCCGACAGCGTGTTCGTGGAGCTGTCGAGGGCCGCCGCATCATCGGTGGTCAGGCTGACGCGGTTGGCGGACGCGAATCCGCCGCGGAACGACTGCCCTGCGAAGATCGTGAGCAGGTTGGCGCCGAGGGCGTTGATCCGGTCCTCGACCGACTTCTGGGCGCCGGAGCCCAGGGCCACCATCGTGATGACGGCGCCGACGCCGATGATGATGCCCAGCATCGTAAGGGCGGCCCGGAGCTTGTTGGCCCGGATCGACTGGAACGCGACGGTGACCGTTTCGCCGATGAGCATGGCTCGCTACCGCCCGCCGCCGGCCGCCGCGCCCGCCGCCGGCTTGGGCGTGGTGGTGGGCGTCGCCTTCATCCCGGGGACGCTCCCGCCGCCCGTGAAGCGGTTGATCCGCTCCTTGAACTGCTGCTGGCTCTGCACCAGGCTCGCGCTCGGCAGGACGAGGACCGAGTCTCCTTGCTGGAGCCCGGAGATCACTTCGCTGTACTCGAGGTCGGTGAGCCCGGTCCGCACCCGGACCGGGCGGATCTGGTCTCCCCGCTTCACGAACACGATGTAGTTCCCGCCCAGCCGGGAGTCGAGGCTGCTGCCGCTCCCGCCGCGCCCCCCGCCGGCGCCGCCCCGCCGCCCGCCGCTCATCATCTCGGGGTTGGCACTGCGGACCCTCTGGAGCAGCGCGCGATCCTCCGGGGACGGCGCGCCGCCCCCCTGGAACGCTTGTCGCATGTGCTGGAACGCGGCGTTCACCTGCTGTTCGGTGATGCCGTCGGGGAGCTTGATGGTGCTGCCATTGGGCATCGTCATCGTGTGCGCGCCACCGGCGTCCTTCGCTGCGCCGTCGGCGCCGAGGGACGACCGCTGCGACGAATCGGCCGCCTGGCTCGCGCTGTCGGACTGCGCCAGCTGGTCGGCGACGGTCCGGGGATCCAGGTTGAGCACCTGGGCGGCGGACATGTAGTCGCGATCGGTCCGAAGCGCGGCGTTGGGTGCCGCGAGCACATTCTGGCGCTGGCCCACATGGATCTCCACTTCGGCGTTCATCCCCGGGCGGAGCAGCCCGTCCTTGTTGTCGATCCGGACCAGCACCGGGAACATCGTCACGTTCTGGGACACCGTGTCACGCGGCTCGATCTTCATCACGTACCCGTCGAACGGCCGGTTGGGGAAGGCGTCGACGGTGACGGTGGTGCTCTGGCCCGGCTGGATCTTGCCGATGTCGGTCTCGTCCACCAGGGTGTGGACCTGCACCAGGCTCATGTCGGCCATCTGGAAGAGCGTGGTGCCGCCGCTCACGTCCTTGCCGGTGGCGGCGATCATGCTGCCGCGCTCGACGTTCTGGGCGATGACCATCCCGGTGATCGGGGCCCGGACCTCGGTCTGGGAGAGCGCGATGACGTTGTTCTCGTTGTTGACCCGCGCGGAGACGAGGTTGGCCCGGGCGGTGGCGTAGTTGACGATGGCCTGGTCGTGGTCGGCCTCGGTCATCGCCTGCTGGGCAAAGAGGGTGTCGGCCCGGCGCTTGGCCGCCTCCGCCACCGTGAGCTGCGCCTTGGCCTGCTCGTACTGCGCCTCGGACTGGTCGACCGCGTTCTTGGCCTGGCGCCGGTCGATCTCGACCATCAGGGTCCCGGCCTTGAGTACCTCGCCGGTCTGGGCCTTGATGCTGGTCACCTCGCCGGACGCGAGCGACTTGACGTCGACCGTGGTGTCGGGCTGGATGCTCCCGGCCGCCTGGGCGGAGACGACGATGTCGCGCCGGTCGACCGGGATGGCCTGGTACACCACCAGCTGCTGCTGCTTCGAGCAGCCGGCGGCGGCGGCCGCGGCGAGCGCCGCGAGGAGGAGCGTGCGGGTGGACTTCATGACGACGGCCTTTCCGTGGCAAAGTCGCGGCTGATGCGCCCGTCCAGGATGTGCACCTGGCGGAACGCCTGCTCCGCGATGTCGTGTTCGTGGGTCACCAGGACGATGGTCTGGCCCTGGGCGTGGAGTTCCTTGAAGAGCACCATGATCTCGATGCCGGTCTGGGAGTCGAGGTTGCCGGTCGGCTCGTCGGCGAGGAGGATCGACGGTACGTTGACGAGCGCACGGGCGATCGCCACGCGCTGGCGCTGGCCGCCCGAGAGCTCGTTGGGGCGGTGCCCCATCCGGTCTTCCAGCCTGACCCGGCGGAGCGCCTCGATGGCCCGTTCCTTCCGCTCCTTGGCGGCGAGCCCGGCGTACACCAGCGGGAGCTCCACGTTCTGGAGCGCCGAGGCGCGCGGGAGGAGGTTGAACGTCTGGAAGACGAAACCGATCTCCTTGTTGCGGATCTGGGCCAGCGCGTCATCGCCCAGTTCGGAGACCCGGTGCCCGTTGAGCCAGTATTCCCCGGCGCTCGGCGTATCGAGGCAGCCGATCATGTTCATCAGGGTCGACTTGCCCGAGCCCGACGGCCCCATGATGGCGACGAACTCGTTCTTCCGGATGGTGAGGTCGACGCCGCGGAGCGCGCGCACCACCTCGGTGCCCATCACGTACTCGCGCTGGAGGTTCCGGGTGACGATGACCGCATCGCGCGGCACGTCGGCCGGGAGCCGGGCCATCCGCTCGGCGGTGGTGTCGAGGGCAGTGCTCACAGGGGCCGTCCGATCAGCGCCTCGATCTGCGCCTTGGCGGTGAGATAACTGAAGCGGGCCTGGAGCACGTTCACCTCGGCGGCGTTGAGCGCGTCCTGGGCCACCTGCACGTCCACGATCGTGGCCGCGCCGGCGCGGTACCGGTCCTGGACGACGCGGAGCGCCTCCTGGGCCGACGCGACGCTCGTCTCGCTGATGGAGATGTTCTGCCGTGCCGCATCCAGCTGGGCCACGTACTGGGTGACATTGGCGTCGAGCTGCCGGCGCGTGTCCTGGGCCGTGGCATCGGCGCCCTCGGCCGCGACCTCCTGCTGGGTGATCGTCCGCTCGCGGGCGAATCCATTGAACAGCGGCCAGTTGAGGCTGAGCCGGAGGTTGCGGGAGGGGAAGGTGTTGAGACCGCTCGAGCCCTGGAACGACCCGCCCCAGTTGAGTCCCGCCCCCAGCGACAGCGTCGGCGAGTAGGCGGACCGGGATGCCCGCAGCGACGCGTGGGCCGCGGCGGCGTTGGCGTCCGCACTCTGTACCTGCGGTGATTGCGCCGCGGCATCGTTCCGGATCTGCGCTGTGTCGATCGACTCGACCACGTGATGAAAGCTGGGATCGTCCTGGGCGGCGACCTGTCCGGCGATGCCGATCAGGCGCCCCAGCGCCGCCTGGGCGGCGGCCAGCTGCGCGCGGGCGTTGATGAGGTTGAGGCGCGCGGTGCCGAGCGCCACCAGCGCCGTCAATGAATCGGAGCGGGTCGCGGCGCCGACGTGGAGCTTGTTGGTGGCCACCTGCAGCTGCGCGGTCGCGCGGTCGACGGCCTCCGAGTCGACGGTCACCAGCTGGTCCTGCGTGAGCGCGGTGATGAACGACTGGGTGGTGGTGAGCGCCACCTGGTAGCGGGCGTTGACCAGGCCGGCGTCGGCCGCGAGCTGGGAGGCGCCGGCGGCGGCGAGGTCGGCGCCCCGCCGCAGCCCGGTGAACAGGTCGATGCTCGCCGACAGGCCGTTGCTGAACGTGTTCGACGTGCTGCTGTTGGTGACCTGGCCGTTCGGGTCGGTGTGCGCCGGGAGGCCGGTGAAGCTGGTGGATGCCGAGGCGCTGTAGCTGATGGTCGGGGTGAACTCGCCGTATGCCGCCAGCCGCTGTGCGTCGGCGCTTCGTATGGCGCCCTCCGCCTGCACGGTGGTGGGCTGGACGCGCTGCGCCATGGCGATGGCGTCGCTGAGCGAGACCGTGCGCTGCTGCGCGGATGCGGGGGCGGCGAGGAGGGCGAGGAGCGCCGGGGCGAGCAGGGATCTGCGGTATGTCACGTCAGTGATGGTCCGGTCGCCGGGCTTCTTCGCGGCGGTTCAGGTCGTCGAACTTCTCGCGCTGCTGGCCGTCGAGCTGCGCGGCGATCTCCGAACGGATGACCTGCCGCAAAGTTTCAAAGCGCGGACGGATCTCCGCCCACGCCGAATCCATCTGCGGCCGGTGCCGTTGGAGGATGGCGCGCACGCTGTCCTGCTGGGCCGTGCTCAGGTCGAGCTCGTCGGACAGGTGGCGCACGAAGCCGTCGGGACCGCGCGGCGGGCGCCGCGGCCCCAGCACGTGGGTGGCCTCGAACGCGCCGCCAGCGATGCCGCCGGCGACGAACACCGCGATGAGGAGGAGGGTCGCGCCCAGGCGGGACGTCGCCCGGCGGGGGGCCTCGGTGCCGGTCATCGGCCCTCCATGCTGAGGGTGAGGATCACGTCGGGCGGCGCCTGGTCGGCGGAGGCAAAGAGGTCGGCGGATGAAGTGGATCCGTTGCCGTTCCCCTGCGACAGCCAGAGGCCGGCGGCCAGCGCCACCAGCGCCGCCGCCACGAGGCCGGGGCGCGCCCAGCGGGCCAGGAGGTCCCACGCGCCGAGCTGCGCCGCCGGGAGCGCCTGGCGGACCCGGGCCGTGAACGCGGCGTCATCGCCCCGCGAGAGGGTCTCGCGGAGCAGCGCGCCCAGCGCCTCATCGGGTCCGGAATCGAACGGGTTGTCGATCACGCTGTTCCTCCTTGCCACTGGCCCAGGGCCTCGCGCAGCGTCCGCCGCGCGTGGAAGACGTCCGACCGAACGGTCCCTTCCGGCACATCGAGCATCCTGGCGATCTCGGCGTGGGGATAGCCCTCGCCGTCGAAGAGCGTGATCGCGATCCGCTGCCGTTCCGGGAGGCGGTCCAGCGCCTCCGCCAGCTGCGCCCGGAGGAGCGACCGGTCGGTCTCGCGCTCCGGGCTTGCGATGTCCGCCGGGCGGTCGGGCGGGAGTTCGTCGGTCTGCCGCACCTTCCGGCGCCGGCCGAGGTCGCGCGCCCGGTTGACCACGATCCGGAGGAGCCAGGGGCCGAAGGGCCGCGCCGCGTCGTACTTGTCGAAATTCTGCCAGGCCGCCAGGAACCCGTCCTGCGCCGCGTCGTCGCCGTCGTCGTGATTGCCCAGCGCCGCGCGGGCCAGGCGGCGCGCCGCCGGGGCGTACCGTTCGAGCAACTCGCCGAAGGCGTCGGCATCTCCCCGGGCGGCGCGGGCAGCGAGGTCGGCGTCGGTCACCGTCGTAGTACGCGGGGTGGGGGACATCCGTTGGGGGATCCGGGTCAGCCCTCCCGGCGGCGGCGGCGGAGGAGCTCCGTCGCGGCGGCCGCCGAGAGATATAAGGAAAGGATGCCCACGCTCCACGCGACGATCCGCGGCAGCGCGATCGCAATGGCGGCCAGCAGCGCGAACGCCACCAGCAGCGGGCCGTAGATCGAGCGCCGGGCGGCGCTGGCCACGGTGCGGAGCGCCACGACGGTGCGGCCCCGCCGCTCCTTGGGCGTGCGCAGGTGCGGAGCGAGCGGGGGGTGCTCCGCGCTGTCCGGTCCCGGGACCCGGTCGAAGGCCGGGGGAAGGTACGGACGAAGCCGCTCGGGCGCGCGGCGGGGCCGGAGCACGACCTCAGAGCTCCGGGCGGCATCGATGCGGAACTGGGCCTCGAGTGCCACGCAGAGTTCGCGGTCTTCGATGACGACGTCCAGTTCGTGGTTGCCGAGGAGGCTCGATGCGTTGAGGTTGCTGCTGCCTACCCGGGCGAACCTCCCATCCACCACCATGCTCTTGGCGTGGAGCATCGGGCCGTCCCACTCCAGGATGCGGACGCCGCCCGTGAGGAGGTCGCGGTAGCCGGTGCGGGTCAGGTTCCGCACAAGTGGCAGGTCGCTGGCGCCGGGGACGAGGAGCCGGACGTCGGTCCCGTCGTGGGCGGCGTCGAGGAGCCCCTGCAGCAGCGGCGGAGGCGGCACCAGGTACGCGTCGGTGATCCAGAGCTGGTCGGCGGCGCCGGCGGTGAGGAGCTGGATCGTCCGGTAGGAGCGTGCCTGCCCGGGCTCGACGGCGATGACCCGCACGATGGCGTCCCCCCGTTCCTCGGGAGAGGGGAGCGCCTCGGCGGGGGGGATCGTGCCGCCCGCGGCCGCCCAGGTCCGCGCGAAGGCGAGGTCGAGCGCGGGCACCGCAGGCCCCGCAATGCACACGGCGGTGTCGCGCCAGGGAAGGACGCCGCGGTCGGGGCGGCCGGCCCATTCGTCGCCGATACAGAGGCCGCCGGTGACCGCCTCGGTGCCGTCGACGGCAACGAGCTTGCGGTGGTCACGCATGAAGTTGCGGAACAGGTCCCAGCTCGGGCGGCCGAAGAGGCGCACCTCGGCACCCGCGGTCCGCAGGAAATTCCAGAACCGGCGCCCCGTGCCGCGGGACCCGAGCCAGTCGGCCAGCACCCGGACCCGCACTCCCGCCCGCGCGCGCTCGGCCAGCGCCTCGGCGAAGCGCCAGCCGGTCGGGTCGTCGTGGATGATGTAGTTCTCGAAGTGGATCCAGTGCTCCGCCCGCGCGATGAGGTCGAGCATCACCGGATAGGCGACCGGCCCGTCGAGCAGGAGGTCGACGTGGTTGCCCGGGATGGCGCGCGATCCGGCGGCGCGGTCGAGGGCGCGGGTGACGATGGGGTCGGGGGGCGAGGTGGGTGTCATCGGGGAAGGGCTTGGGGCTTAGCGCTGAGGGCTTAGCGGAACTGCACGAAAGCCAGGTGCCGGGAGGGGGCACGGGGCTTGGCCACGTCCGCCCGACGCCCCAGGCCCTGAGCCCCAATCCCTATGCCCGGTCACTCAGGCCCCGAGCCCCAGGCGCTGCTCCCCCGGCCGCAGCGCCTCGAGCACGAACGCGATCAACTCCTCGAGCGGCATTCCCAGCTCCGCCGCGCCGGCGGTGATGTCGTCGCGGCTCACGCCCTTGGCGAAGCCCTTGTCCTTGAGCTTCTTCTTGACGCTCGATACCTCCAGGTCCTTGAGGCTCCGCGACGGACGGACGAGCGCACACGCGACCAGGAACCCGGAGAGCTCGTCGACCGCGAAGAGCGCCTTGGCCATCGGGGTGGTGCGGGGAACGCCGGTGTAGGCGGCGTGGCCCAGGATGGCCTGCTGCCACTCCTCGGGCGCGCCCATCTGGGCAAGGATCCGGACCCCTTCCGCGGGGTGTTCGGCAGCGGCGGAGTGCGCGTCGTTCGGGAAGCGCTCGTAGTCGAAGTCGTGGAGGAGCCCGACGACGCCCCACGCCTCCGGGTCCTCCCCTGCGCGCTGCGCCATGGCGCGCATGGCCAGCTCGACGGCGTACATGTGCCGGCGGAGCCCCTCGTTGGCGGTGTATTCGTGCATCAGGGCGAGGGCGTCAGGGCGGGAGAGCATCTCGGTCCGGGCTCCACGGTTCGGGCTTCAAGCACCATTGCCGGCGGGGATCGCGTCAGTACCTTCGGTCACTTCTCACTTCTCACTTCTCACTTCTCACTTCCTCCATTCTAACCTGAACGAACGCCCCGCGAACCTTTCGGTCCGCGGGGCGTCGTCGATCCGGGCCAGCCGTCAGGGAAGCGGGACGGACGTGCCGAATTTTGCGTTGATCGTCGCGATCAGGGAATCGGCGAGGATCTTGTGCGCCGCGGCGCTCGGGTGCACGCCATCGAGGGTGAACATCGACCCGAAGAGCACATTCGGGCCGGCGTTGCCGGGCGATCCCGGGAGACTCGGGAACGGGGCGACCTTGGTCGGATCCGCCTTCAGGGCGGCGAGGGTCGGATTGGGGTCGAGGTAGCCCCACCCCTTGGTAGTGGCCACGGCGATGATCTTGGCGTTGTCTGCGGCCACCGCGGCCCGGAGGCCCGCAAACTCCGCGGGCGTCACGACCTTCGTGTCCACCGAGCAGTCGAGGGTGTCGCTTACGCCGGCAGCGGCAGCGGCGATCAGGGGCACGCCGACGGTCCACGGCACCAGGATCGAGTCGGTGGGGAGCGCGGCGTACACCCCGCAGTTCGGGTTCACGTAGAACTTGGGGGGGAGGGCTGCCGGCACGCCGCACGCGCCCGCGGCGTTGGCGCACAGGCAGAAGTAGAGGTGCCCCGCCGAGGCGTAGGGGATGTTGGTCACGTCCGGCACGCCGATCAGGACCACCTTGGCGCCCGATGAATCCAGCTGGGCGGCCAGGGTGTCGTATTCGGCATTGAAGGTGGCGCTGGGCGTCACGGCCAGCGGCGTGCCCGGGTTCCCGCTGTTGGTGAGCGAGGCCAGCACATCGTTGGCCCCGATCCACACCGTCACCAGGGTCGGGTCCGCCGCGCGCATCGCCTGGACCTGGGTGCGTCCGCCGAGGATGAACGTGGTGAGCGCGTTCGAGGCGGAGACCGGCGTGGCGAAGTTGTCGAACGTCTCGACCGTCCGCGCCCCCGGGACTGCGACGTTGCTGAGCCAGGGCAGCGGCGTGGGCGCGCGCAGGTCACAGCCGGTGGGACCGCCGCCGCCCACGCGGTGCTGGGTGGCGTTGTCGTCGAACGGCGCCGGACAGCCGCGCCCCTGGAGCGAGGCGTAGTAGTACGGGGCGCCGGCGGCCTGCGCGACCAGGAACGCGTATGACTGCCGCTGGGTGCTGTCGTTGATCCCGGCCGACTGGAAGCCGGCCGTGATGCTGTTGCCCATGAACACCATCCGGCTGAACAGCGTGCCGTGGGTGGGCGCAGACGGGGCGTTGAGCTTCTCGTTGCTGAAGCAGCCGGCCGTGAGCCCGAAGAGGCCCAGGGCCAGGATGATACCGCGATGACGACGCATCATGGCTGAGGTCTCCGGATCAGAAGCGGTAGACGAGGGACGCGCCGATGAGGTACGCGTTGAAGGCGTACAGGCCGTTGGTGCCGGGGGTGGCGGTGGTCCGCCCACGCCGGTCGGCCTGGTCGACGAGCTGGAACGCGAGGTCGAGCCCCATCTGCGGCGTGAGTTCGGTCCCGGCGCCGAGGCTCAGCTCGGTGCGGCTCCCCTCGGGGATGTTGGGCGTCACGTTCTGGTCGGGCGCCGCGCCCTTCTGCGCAATGAGGCCGGCGCGGAGCACGGTGGACGGCTTGAGCTGGTATTCCGCGCCCAGCCGCCAGTCGATGACGCCCTTGTAGCCCTCGGGGAGCACCACGGTCGGGAGCTTGGTGAACTGGAGGGTCAGTGCGTCGAAGACGTCCCAGTTGGTCCACTGCACGTCGAAGAGGCCGGTGAGCTTCGGCGTGATCTTGTAGGCCGTGCCGAGCACCAGCTGTTCGGGCAAGCGAAGCCAGGTCTTGCCGCCCTGGTTCTGGAGCGGCCCGGCGCCGCGGAACTGGGGCGCGACCACCGAGTCGAGCGGGGTGCCGGCTGGGACGCCGAACGGGTTCCCCGCCGGGAGGATGATCCCGGTGGACACCTGGGTGAAGTTGGCCGTGGCGCTGTTGAACTTGACCAGCTGGCGCGACATGTAGCGGAGGCCGAACGAGACCCGATCGGAGGCCTTGAACTGGAGGCCGAGGTGGTAGCCGACCCCGGTCGCGTTGCCGGTCAGCGCCGCGGCGCCGAAGTCGGTGCCCGCCGGGATGCCCAGGTTGGCGAAGGTGACGCCGGGTGCTGCGAGCTGGCTCGACAGATCGAGCCGCTGATCGAGCTCGACGCTCATGAAGTTGAGGTCGAAGCCGGCGCCCACGTTCCAGCGGTCGTTGAGCTTCATCGCGACGGTGGGCTGCAGGTAGATGCTCGCGATCTTGCTCTTGTAGCCGAGGAAGCGCCCTTCGGAGGTGGTGGGCCACTCGGTGGTGAGGCCGTAGGGTGCGAAGAGCCCGAGGCCGACGGCGTACCTGGAGCCGAGCGGCATGGCGAGATAGACGTTCGGCGCCGGGTAGTGGCCGTTCTTCAGGTTGCTCGACTGGCCGGTGATGTCATCGGTGAACTTGCCGGAGGTGTTGATGAGCACTCCGCCCAGGCTCCCGACCTTCCCCGAGACGTTGGCGAGGCCGGCCGGGTTGAAGAACATCGCCGAGCCGTCGGCGCAGGGGGATGCCACGCCGGTGCCGCCGCGGGCCATGGCGCAGGCGTTGTGTTCGTAGAGCCCGTAACCCTGGGCCTCTGCGCTCGAGGGTGCCGCGGCGATCGCGGCGCCCGCGAGGATCCCGGCGGCCAACCAGACCTGGAACCGTCGCATAGAGATGCTCCGAATGAGGGTATGGCAGGTGCTGTAACTGAAGGTACGGCTGGGGCTTTCTAGTCTACGGGCCGACAAGGGGTTTGTCAAAAGCCTGTCGTGACAACTTCTTAGGATGTCTTCAGCCGTGGGGGAGTGGCGCGGGCGGCGCGGGAACGAGGGCAGCGGCCAATGGGAGATGGGTCGAGGTCTCCGTGTCGAGCGTCAGTTCCACGTCGTAACGGCCGGCCCGGGGGAGGGGCAGGTCATAGGCGAGGATGACGGCGGCCTCGACGTCGGTGACGCCCGCCGGGGGTTCGCCGAAGTGGAAGGTCCCCTCTCCCCCGAACAGTTCCCGACCCTCGGGATCGAGAAAACGGATCCGGATCTTGTGCTCGCCGATCTCGGTGCGGCGCCCGATGACCCGGATGACGAGGTGGGTGCGCCGGTGCTCGGCGGGGAACTGGGACACCCACACCTGGCTGAATATCCCCACGACCGAGAGCCGCCCCGCCTGGTCGACCAGGGCGTAGTCGGCCAGGGCGGCCAGGACGATCTGCATCAGGCGACGCGGATGGAGTTCACCACGTCGTTCGCCTTGATCGCGTTCACCACGTCCATCCCCTTGGTGACCTGCCCGAAGACCGTGTGCACCTTGTCGAGGTGGGGCTGGGGGGAATGGGCGATGAAGAACTGGCTGCCGCCGGTGTCGCGGCCAGCGTGCGCCATCGAAAGCGTCCCGGCAACGTGCTTGTGGGTGTTCCGGTCGGTCTCGCACTTGATGGTGTAGCCGGGGCCGCCGGTGCCGACGCGCGGGTTGTTCGGGTCCTTGGAGAGGGGATCGCCCCCCTGGATGACGAAGTTCGGGATGACGCGATGGAAGCGCGTGCCGTCGTAGAAGCCGTCATTGGCGAGCTTCTCGAAGTTGGCGACCGTCTTGGGCGCTTCCTCGTCGAAGAGTTCGGCGGTGATGACGCCGCGGGCGGTGTCGATGGTGGCGGTTTTCATATGAGAAGTGAAAAGGGAAAAGGGAAAAG
>DASYXP010000064.1:0-3545 GCA_035934835.1 Gemmatimonadales bacterium
GGTCGATCGGGTGCGGGGCCGTGACAACGTGGTGCCGAAGGTGCTCACGCTGCTGGAGCACCGGCTCACCCCCCGGCCGCGGGCGGTCCGGTTCGGCGTGGTCCACGCCAACGCCCCGGAGATGGCCGAGCGGGTCCGCACGGCGTTGGTGGCGGCGTACCGGCCGCGCGACTGCATCGTGGCGCTGGCCACCGGGGTGCTCGGCACCCACGTGGGCGAAGGGGCGTGGGGCGTGTTCTACCAGGTCGAGGACGGGACGCCGGCCCGGGAAGGCGCCACGTGACCCGCCTCCCGCCCCAGGTGGCGGCCGCCCTCGCGGCGGTGGAGGACCTCAAGGCGCGCGACGTGGTGGTGCTGGACTTGCGCGGGCTGACCGATGCCACCGATTACTTCATCATCGCCTCGGGGACGTCGGACACCCACGTGCGCGGCATCGCCGACTCGGTCGAGCGCGCACTCCGCGCGGCGGGGCAGCCGCCGCACCACGTCGAGGGGCTGACCGCAGGGCGCTGGGCCCTGCTCGATTACGTGGATTTCGTGGTGCACCTGTTCCACCCCGAGGCGCGGGCGTTCTACCAGCTCGACCGGCTCTGGGACGATGCACCCGCGCTCCGGACGGGGTCGTAGCCGGCCCGCTTCCATAGATGAGGGCATCGCAGATGCGTTCCACCCGCCGGCTCCTGGCGCTCCTCCTCCTCCCCGCCCTCCCTGCGGCCGCGTCCGCACAGTACTTCGGCCAGAACCAGGTCCAGTACAGCACCTTCGATTTCAAGATCATCGAGACCGAGCACTTCGACGTCTACTACTACGACAGTGAACGCGCGGCGGCGCTCGATGCCGCGCGGATGGCGGAGCGCTCGTATGCCCGGCTGTCGCGCATCCTGGACCATCGCTTCACCGAGCGGAAGCCGATCATCCTCTACGCGTCCCACTCCGACTTCCAGCAGAACAATTCGGTGGGCTACAGTGAAGGGATCGAGGGCGTCACCGACGCGCTCAAGCAGCGGAACGTCCTCCCCTTCCCGGGTTCGTACAAGGACTTCGAGCACGTCCTGACCCACGAGATGGTCCACCAGTTCCAGTACGATACCTGGAGCCACGGGCGCGCGGGCGGGAACATCGGCGCCCTGCTGACCCTGAGCCCACCGGGGTGGTTCGTCGAGGGGATGGCGGAATACCTCTCCATCGGCCCGACCGACCCCGCCACCGCGATGTGGCTCCGTGACGCCGCGCTCGAGGGCCAGCTCCCCACCATCGACCAGCTGACCAACGACCCGCGGATCTTCCCCTATCGCTACGGGCACGCGCTCCTGGCCTACATCGGCGAGCGCTGGGGCGATGAGGCCATCGGCACCATCCTCAAGGGGACGCTCTCCGGGTCGCTCGAGGCGGCCTTCCGCCGGGTGACCGGCGAGGACTTCAAGCGCCTCAGCCGGGAATGGCACGACGCCATCCAGAAGCGGTTCCTCCCCGAGATCGCCGACCGGCAGAAGGCGCGGGCGTTCGCCACCGAGATGCTCTCCGAGGACAAGGTCGGCGGCCACTATCACCTGGCCCCGGCGCTCTCGCCGGACGGGCGGCAGGTCGCGTTCTTCAGCGAGCGCAACACGTTCTTCGTGGACCTGTGGCTGGCCGACGCCGTCACCGGCAAGGTCATCCGCCGGCTCTTCAAGTCCACCTGGAGCAGCAACTACGAGACCTTCCGCTTCATCTACTCGTCGGTGTCCTGGTCGCCGGACGGGAAGTACCTGGCGTTCGTGGCCAAGCGCGGCCCCCGCGACGACCTCATCATCCTCGACGTCGAGCGGAACCGCGAGGTCCGGTCCATCCCCATCCCGCTGGCAGCGGCGCTCACCCCGAGCTGGAGCCCCGACGGGAAGCAGCTGGTGTTCAGCGGCCTCGACGGCGGGCTCTCCGACCTGTTCACCGTCAACGTCGACGGCACGGGCCTCCGGCGCCTCACGAGCGACAAGTACGCGGACCTCGACCCGGTCTGGTCCCCCGACGGCACGTCGATCGCCTTCGTGACCGACCGCGGCCCGGAGACCGACTTCCGGACCCTCACCTTCGGCAACTACCGGATCGCGCTCTACCACCTCGACAGCGGCGCCATCGAAGTCCTGCCCCACATGGACTACGGGCGGAACACGAGCCCGCAGTGGTCGCCGGATGGCCACCAGCTGGCGTTCATCTCCGACCGCAGCGGCGTCAGCGACATCTACCTCTACGACCTCGGCGAGCGGGACATCTACCGGCTCACCGACCTCTACACCGGGGCCGAGGGGATCACGCCGATCTCGCCGGCGCTCTCGTGGGCGCCCCAGGCCGACCGCCTCGCCTTCGTGTACTACGAGAAGGGCGACTTCGACGTCTACAGCGTCCTCGACCCCCGGGCGCTCAAGCAGCAGCCGTTCGTCGACCACCCCGGCGAGAACGCGATGGCGTCGCTCACGCTGGAGCGGCCCGCGGCCCTCGCCACGACCGGCGCGCCCGTGGCCGCCGACACCAACCGGGCCCCGCTCGACTCCGCCGGCCTCCGGGCGCAGACGCTCACCGAGGGCGGGTCGCTCTACCGCTCGTCGCACGGCTTCCGCCCCGCCGACATCACGCCCCGCCACGACAGTGCGGCGCCGGCCCCGATGTCGGTGGCGGCGGTGCTGGCCAATGACACGATCGCGCTGCCGGACACCGCCGAGTTCACGCTCAAGCGGTACCACGTCAAGTTCACCCCCGATTACGTGGCGCGGCCCACCGTGGGCTACACCCGCGACAACTTCGGGCGCGGGTTCTATGGCGGCACCACCATCGTCCTGAGCGACATCCTCGGCAACAACTCGATGATCATCTCGGGCTACTTGAACGGCAGCCTGGCCGAGGCGAACGTCCTGTTCGCGTACCAGAACACGGGCCACCGCATCAACTACGGCGTCGGGGTCTCGACGGCGCCCTACTACCTGATCGGCGCGGGCAGCAACTTCAACAACGACACGGTGACCACGTCGGTCGATCGCTTCATCGTGCGGCAGGCGTTCGGACAGGCGTTCTATCCGTTCAACCGCTTCCGCCGCCTGGAGGGCCAGCTCGCGCTCACCAACATCCAGGAGGACTCCCTCCTGATCATCGACGACCTGCTCGGCGGCACCGAAACACGGAACACCAAGTTCATCGGCTCCGCGTACTTTGCCCAGCCGTCGCTCGCGCTCGTCTTCGACAACTCGATCCCGGGGTACGTGGGCCCGTACCTCGGCCGACGCTCCCGCTTGGAGGTCTCCCAGACGCTGGGCGACTGGCACATCACCCAGCTCTCGGCCGATTATCGCCGCTACGACCACCTGGTGGGCCCCTTCGTGCTCGCCACCCGGGCCATGGTCGTCGACCGCTCCGGCCGCGACGCCGGGCGCCAGCTCCTGTTCCTCGGCTACCCGGACTACATCCGCGGCTTCACCTCCGGGTCGTTCTACAGCAACGAGTGCGTCAACGTCGACCAGGGCGGCTACACCGGGTGCAAGGGGCTCGACAACCTCCTCGGCACCTCCATCGGCGTG
>DASYXP010000072.1:0-5219 GCA_035934835.1 Gemmatimonadales bacterium
CTGCGCTCGGCGAGCTCGTGGTGGCCCGGCAGCCTCCGGACGGGGCCGTCCCTTCGAGCACGCACCAGGTGATCCGTTGGTCCGACGCAAGCACGTTCCCGGCCTGGGCCCGCGCCGTCGAAGCGCTCACGCTCTCGCCCACGCGGGGCGTCGCCGAGCTCATCAGGGGTGTGCTCTGGGCCGCAGCAGCGTCGAGCGTCGCCGCGCTGGCAGGATGTGTCCGGCGGTATTCGGCGCTGCTCGAACACGCCGCCGACGCACAGGCCACCGGCCGCGCGCTGACGCGGGAGCAGCTGCGGGCCTTCACCGGCCCGATGGGCGGCCAGCTCGCGATGTGGGAGCTGATCACGCCGAGCGGCGGCTCGACCGACCTGGACCTGGACGACCGCGAGAGGCTCCCGGCGCTCCGCGCGCTGATCGATCAGGAACTTGCGTCCGCCGACGCCAAGCTCGACCGCCTCCGGGCGGTGCTGGCGGACGGAACGCCGACCATCGTGTTCACCGGGTCCGTCGACACCGTGAGATACCTGAGGACCCGGCTCGCCGGCGTGGCATGGTGCACCGGGGCAGCGGCGGGGATCGGCCATCTCCACGCCGACCGGGAGGTGATCCTCGCGGCGTTCGCGCCCGGTGGCGTGGGTCCGGATGTGCTCATCACGACGGACATCGCCGCCGAGGGGCTCGACCTCCACCGGGCGGCGCGGGTGGTCCATTTCGACCTCCCGTGGACACCGATGCGCCTGCGGCAGCGGGAGGGGCGTGTCGCTCGGCTCGGCGCCGGACGATCGAGCGTGGACGTGGTCTGGTTCCGCCCCCCGGAATGGCTGGACCGCAAGGAGCGGCGGGCCCTCCGGGTCCGCCTGAAGGCGCGCGCCGTGGTCCGGGCCGGATTCCACCACCGGGCGCCGGAATTGTGGCGCTGGCGGCACGAGCTTGCCGCGACTGCCGGGAGCCCGACGCCTTTCGGGCAGTGTGCGGCGGTGCGGGGAGCGCGGCGCGCCGGGCTGCTCATCGCGTTCGAGCTTCAGGGCGGCAGCGAGCGCCTGGGATCGCTGCTCGGGGTGGTGAACGAGGCGGGGGAATGGGTCGACGACCCGGGCGTCATCACCGACGCCATCACGCGAGCGGCCACAGGCGAGGAGGTCGACGTCGTGCCGGGCACCTGGGACGCCTGGCTCGAGCGGGCCCTGCCCCACGCACGCGCCGCCGTGCGTCGGGCCAATGATTGCCATTGGTCGTGGTCAGAACTTCGGCCGGAGGTGCGGACGTTCGTCCGGCGCCTCAGGCGCGAGGCGGCGGATGCCGCGCGGCGGAGGGACGCCCGCGAACTCGCCCTGCTGGAGCGGGGCCTCGCCTTCGCCACCCACGGGCATACCGCGGGTGAACTGACGCTGGTCCTGGAGATGGCGGAGGCGCCGCGGCCAGGTCTCCTGCAAGCGCTCTCAAAGTTGCGGGAGCAGCGGAGGGAGCGCCGGCCGATCACGCTCCGGGTGGCGGGGATGGTGCTGTTCGTGCCGTAGGAGCTCGGAACAAGGAGCTTGGCGCTGACTCTGGCAGCTGAGAGCTCAGAGCTGATAGCTGATAGCTGATACCTCTTACCTCCCCGCCGCCACCGTCACCAGCCGCTTGTTGCGCACCTGGCCGATGACCACGTCCTTGGCCGGCACGTCCCGGTGCTCATCGAACGCGATGCTGCCGGTGACGCCGTCGAATGCCGGGGTCCTCGTTCCCACCCCCGCCAGGTAGTCACGGATGGCCGCCCGGGTCGTGGCCCCCGACTCGATGGCCCGCTTCAATAGATAGATGACGTCGTACGCCCCCGCCCCCCGGTGGTCGGGGAGCTGTCCCGGGTACCTGGCCTGGTACGCCTTCACGAAGGCGGCGTTCTTGTCGCCCGGCCGGTCGGGCAGGTACGCGCTTGAGACGTACAGCCCTTCCGCCTTCCCCCCTGCCTCGATCCCGACGACGCCGTCGCCGGCGAGCACCGCCGGGTGGGTCCCCACGCTGTCGAGCGTGGCCAGGATCCGCTCCGCCCCGGCGCGCGTCCCGGCGATCAGGAGCGCCTGCACGCCGCCCCGCCGCTTGATGCGCTCGATGTACGGCCGGAAGACGGGGATCTGGTCGAGGTAGGGATCGGCGAAGGCGACCTGCCCGCCGGCGGTGGCGAAGTCCTGTTCGAAGATGTTCCGCACCCCCCGCCCGTACTCATCGTCCTGGTACTCGACCGCCGCGGTGGCGGCGTGGAGCTGGGTGCGGGCAAAGCGTGCGAGCGCGGCGCCGTGGGCAAAATCGGTGGGACAGATGACAAAGGTCCACGGCCCAGCGTCGGTGAGGCCCGGCGCCGACGCGGACGGGGAGATGACCGCGAGGGGATGGGCGCCGTTGTAGATGGCCGCTGCGGCGAGCGTGTTCCCGCTGGTCAGGTGCCCCACGACCGCCAGCACCGTCGGGTCGCCGGCGAAGCGCTGCGCCACCCGCACCGCCGCGTCGTTGCTGGCGCTGTCGTCGCCGAAGACGAGTTCGAGCTTCCGACCGCCGATGCCGCCCGCGCGGTCGATCTCGTCCTCAGCCTGCAGTGCCGCCAGCCGCATCGACGCGCCGCGCGGCTGGGAAAACGGCCCCGCCATCCCGATGCGGATCGTGCTGCCCCCGCTGTGACACGCGGAAACGAACAGCACAACCGCCAACACCGCGCTCGACGCGGGGCCGACCCTGATCTTCTTCATGCAGACCGTACGGAAGCGGTGGATGGGGGTACGCTAGACTAACCGGCGGGAACGCGAGGGCGCAAGGGACGGGCGGACGGGGCTCGGCAAGCGGAGCGTTGTGGGCAAGAAGACCCTTCCCGAGCAACGCGAGGGATCTGTCCCGTGGATCCGGGCGATTGCACCTGGCCACCGGATACGCGGAGTAGGTCCCTCGCTGCGCTCGGGAAGGTTCCCATTCCGTCACTCCCTTCACTCGAATTCCCTCTTCCCTCTTCCCTTTTCCCTTTTCCCTTCACCCCCTCTCCCGTTCCCCGTTCCCCGTTCACCGTTCCCCGCTTACCGTTCCCCCATGCCCCTCTCCACCTTCCTCTTCGACCTCGACGGCACGCTGATCGACTCGGTGCGCCTGATCCTCGACAGCTATCACTACACCACCCGCAAGCACGGCCTCCCGGCGCGCACCGACGCGGAATGGCTCGCCGGGCTCGGCACGCCGCTCCGGATCCAGTTCGCGACATACGCCGACACGCCGGAGCGGATGGCGGAGCTGATCGCGAGCTACCGGGAATACAACCTGGCCCACCACGACGACCAGGTGACGGCCTATCCCGGCGTCGTCGACACGATCCGGGCGCTCCAGGACCGCGGCGTCCAGCTCGGCCTCGTGACGAGCAAGAACCGCTCGGGCGCCGAGCGGGGCCTGCGGGTGGTCGGGCTCGAGGGGGCGTTCCCCGTCATCATCGGCGCCGATGACGTGGTGAACCCGAAGCCGCACGCCGAGCCGGTGCTCAAGGCGATGGCACAGGTCGGCGCCGCCTTCAGGTCGACGGTGTACATAGGGGACAGCACTCACGACATGGAATCGGGCCGGGCGGCGGGGGTGAGGACGGCGGCGGTGCTCTGGGGGCCGTTCCGCCGGGAGGACCTGGCGCACACCGCGCCCGACTACTGGCTCGAGCGACCGGGGGAGTTGCTGGCGCTGTGAACGGGGAACGGTCAACGGTGAACGGGAGGTCGCGGTTCGCCCCGTTCACCGTTGTCCGTTCACTGTTCACCGTTCACCGCGATCACGCCGCCCTTCTTGCGCCCCGCTCCCGGATGAGCGGCAGGTATTCCTGGTCCACCAGCCGGTCGAAGATGTGGTCCCAACGGCGTGAGAGCGCGGTGGCGCGCCCGCCATCGGCCAGGCGCCGCCGGAGCGCCCGGTCGGCGATGAGGGCGTCGATCGCCTCGGCGGTCGACTCGACGCTCTCCGGCTCCGCCACCCAGCTGTTGACCCCGTGCTCGGCGAACTCCAGCAGCCCGCCCGCTCCCGCGGCCACACACGCGAGCCCCGCCGCCATCCCCTCGAGGAGGGAGTTGCCGAAGGTCTCCGTGGTGGAGGGGAAGGCGAAGATGTCCCCCGAGGCGTACGCCTGGGAGAGGTCGTTCCCGCGGAGGAGCCCCGCGAGGTGCACGCCCGGCAGGCCGCACTGGGCGATCTCCGCCTCCATCGGGCCCCGTCCGGCAAAGACGAGTTGCGCGCCGCGGCGCCGCGGGCCGAGCGTCGCCCACGCATCGAGCAGGAGCCGCAGGTTCTTCTCCGCCGCCAGGCGCCCGATGTAAGTCACGATCACGTCGTCGGGGCCGGCGCCGAACCGCTCGCGCCACGCCTGGCTCCGGTGCTGCGGCGCAAAGGCCTCGCAGTCCACCCCACGGGTCCAGATCCCGGTGTTGCTGATCCCCCGCAGGTTGAGGTGCCCCTCGTAGAACCGGGACGGCGCCAGGACCTTCCGCGTCTGCCGATAGAACCAGCGCATGTACGGCCACCCCACCTCCGCCACCCAGCCGACGCCATAGCGCGCCGCGTACCGCTCGTAGTCGGTGTGCGCCGACGCCACCACCGGCACCCGGAGCTGCTGCGCCGCCCGCACGCCGGTGACGCCCATCGCGAACTCGGTCGCGACGTGCACGAGGTCGGGCCCGAACTCCCGGAGGTCGGCGGCGATCTCCCCGGGCCGCGGAAAGGCCCACTGCACGTCGGGATAGAGAAAGAAGGGCGCGCTCGGCGACCGGTGGACCTCCGGCCGCGGCGCCACGCCGTCGGGCACCGCGTAACTCGCGGTGTAGACCCGCACCGCGTGGCCGCGGGCCTCGAGCGCGTCGGTCAGGCGCGGAAGGACCACGCCGACACCGCTCACCATCGGCCAGTAGACTTCGGAGAAGATCGCGATGCGCATGGTCCAAGGCTCGCCCGGGAGCGTCACGGCCGGATGACGGCCGCGTAGCGAAGTAGACTAGCCGGGCGACAAACGCGGGGGTAGTGGGCACGCGTCCGGACGGAGCGCCGCGCGTTGCGGCACCGCCACAGGGCGGTCGACCGCCCGGTCCCCGTTACCTTTCCCCCGTGACCGACGAGCCAGCACTCTACGCGCTCTTCCTCGCCGCGGGCGAGGGCCGCCGCTTCGGTGGCGCCAAGCTCCTGCGCCCCCATCGCGGCCGGCCGCTCGTGGCCTACGCGCTCGACACGCT
>DASYXP010000161.1:0-5476 GCA_035934835.1 Gemmatimonadales bacterium
GATCCTGGGGGGCGACTTCAAGGGGCCGAAAGAGATACATCCGTGATGCGAGTCGTGGGGCGTGGGGCGTGAGTCATGAGTCACGGGTCGCGGGTCACGGGTCACGGGTCGCCCGTCTTACGTCTCACGTCTTACGTCTCACGTCTCACGACTCACGCCCCACGACTCGCATCACGGATGTATCTCTTTCGGCCCCTTGAAGTCGCCCCCCAGGATCACGGTCGCGTCCACCCGGCGGAGGGTGTCGACGTCGACGCTCACCTTCCCCCCGCCCAGCGCCTTCCGGATGGCAGCCGCGCGGGCGGGGTCGCCGCGGCGGACGATGATCCGGGTGGAGTCAGCGGTCGAGTCGGCGTTGCCGAAGAAGATCACGTCGATGCCGTGCTGGCGAAGCACCCTGGTCCCCACGCGCGCGAGTCCCGGCGTCGGGGTGCCGTTCATCACTTCGACGATCAGGCGGTCGGGCCCGGAGGGGACGGCCCACGCGTGGCCCGGGACGATGTCGCCCCGGCCGCCGCGCACCAGCGCGCCGAGGAGCGCCAGCGTGAGCGCCACGCCGACGACGCCGAGGATGGTGCGCTTCAGGCGGGCGTGGCGAGCGAGTTCCACATGCGGACCGTGGTGTCGGGAAGTGGCCAGCCGGACCGGATGAGCCAGAGGAGCCGGGCGCGCGCCACGTCGCGGAAGACGCCGTCCGGGTCGGCCGGGAACCGGCCGGCCAGCGCGGCGCGGGCCTCCCGGTCGAAGCTCCGCCCGGGTTCGAGGAAGTCGGCGGAGTAGAGCGCCCGGCCCACCGCATCCCACCGGTCGCTGCCGACGGAGTGCCAGCGCACGGCGTCGAGCACGCCGCGATCGCTCATTCCCTCCTGCTCGGCGCGGTTGGCGGCAGCCGGTCCGTGGAGCAGGTCGACCGGGGCCGTGTCCCCACCCGCCCAGCGGCGGAGTTCCGACTCCGGCGCGTCGCGCAGCGCGTCGTGGAGCCAGGCCGCCCGGCGCCAGCGCTCCCGCTCCACCGCCGGCAGCCGCAGCGCGTCCGCCCAGCCATCCATCAGCGCCGCGACCCGCTCGATGTGCGCCCGCCGCTCCGCCGAAACGGCGGCCCAGGGCGGGAGCAGACCGGTCTCAGCCACGCCGGAGGATCAGTGCTCGGCGCGCAGCGACGGGCGGACCACCCGGTTGTGCTCGTCGACGAAGACGATCCGAGGCTGGAAGCGCTCCACCTCGGCCTCGTCGAAGACGCCGTAGGAAATGACGATGACCAGGTCGCCCGGAAGCCCCAGGCGCGCCGCCGCCCCGTTCAGCTGGATGACCCCCGAGCCGCGGGGGCCGGGGATGACGTAGGTGTTGAAGCGCTGGCCGTTGTTGACGTTGACGACCTGCACGTCCTCGAACTCCACCAGGTCGGCGGCGTCGAGCAGGTCCTGGTCGACCGTCAGCGAGCCCTCGTAGTGCAGGTCCGCCGAGGTGATGGTGGCGCGGTGGATCTTCGACTTCATCAGGTGGCGCTGCATGGAACCCGACTCCCTATCCGAGGATCACGTTGTCGATGAGTCGGGTGGTCCCCACCCTGGCGGCGATCGCGATGATCGTCCCCGCCCCGGCGGTCCCCGCCGGCGTGAGCCCTTCGGGCTCGACGACGGCAATATAATCGGCCACCACCCGCTCCGACCCGGCCAGCCGCTCACCGACGACGACCTCGAGCCGCTTGCCGGAGCGCTCTCCCGCCCGCCACGCCGCGACCGCCGCGTCGAGCGCCGCCGGGAGCGCGAGTGCCGCCCGCCGCTCTTCGGCGCTCAGGTACACGTTGCGGCTGGAGAGCGCGAGCCCGTCGGCATCGCGCACGGTGGGCACCATCACCAGCTCGACGGGAAGGTCGAGGTCGCGGACCATCTTCCGGATGAGCACGAACTGCTGGATGTCCTTCTGCCCGAAACAGGCGAGATCGGGCCCCACCAGGTGGAAGAGCTTGGCCACGACGGTGAGCACCCCGGCAAAGTGCCCGGGACGCACCGCGCCCTCCCACCGTTCGGCCGCGGCACCCGGCACGACACGGGTCTCGGCGCCCGGCGGATACATCGCCTCCACCGACGGCACGAAGAGGAGGTCGACCCCTCGGCCGGACGCGAGGGCGCGGTCCCGCGCGAGGTCGCGCGGGTAGCGGGACAGATCTTCCTTCGGGCCGAACTGCAGCGGGTTGACGAAGATCGACATCACGACCAGGTCGGCGCGGCGCCGGGCCTCGTCGACGAGTCGGAGGTGGCCCTCGTGCAGCGCCCCCATCGTCGGCACGAAGCCGATCTGGCGGCCCGCGCGGCGCTCGTCGCCGAGCCAGCGGCGGAGCTCGGCGATGTCGGTGATCTCGATCATCGGGAAGGTCGGGGGGATCGGAACGTGATCGGCGCGATCACTCGAAGGAGTGGCCGGCATCCGGGAACTTCCCGGCGCGCACCTCGGCCACATACTGCCGCACCGCGTCCTTGGTGGCGCCGGCCAGCGCACCGTACTTCTTCAGGAACTTGGGGTCGAACCCGTCGTTGAGGCCGAGCATGTCGTGGAGGACCAGCACCTGGCCGTCGCAGTGGGGGCCGGCGCCGATCCCGATGGTGGGGATGCCCACGGCGGTGGTGACCTTCCTGGCCACCTTGGACGGCACGAGCTCGAGCACCAGCGCGCACGCTCCCGCTTCCTCGACGGCCTTGGCATCGGCCAGGAGCCGCTCGACGCCCGCCTGGTCGCGTCCCTGCACCTTGTATCCGCCGAGCTGGTGGACCGACTGGGGGGTGAGGCCCAGGTGCGCCATCACCGGGATGCCGACGTCGGTGAGCGCCTGGATGGTCGGCGCCATGTGGCGGCCCCCTTCGAGCTTGACCCCGTGGACGTTGGCCTCCTGCATCGCGCGCCCGGCGTTCCGTACCGCCTCGGCGACGCTCACCTGGTAGGTGAGGAACGGCAGGTCGATGAACACCAGCGTCTCGCGGGCGCCGCGGCGCACGGCGGCGGCGTGGTAGATCATCGCGTCGAGGGTGGCGCCGAGGGTGGTCTCGTGGCCGCCGAGGACCTGGTGGAGCGAGTCGCCCACGAGCAGGAGGTCGACGCCGCTCGCCTCGAGGAGCCGGGCAAAGAGCGCGTCGTAGCAGGTGAGCATCGCGAGCTTCCGGCCGTCGTGCTTCCAGGCGGCCAGGTCGGGGATCGTGCGGGGACGGGTCTTCTCAGCCGGCATGGGCTTCGAGCTCCTTCAGTTCTCGTTGCCACCAGTCCCGCTCTCCGAGCGCCGGATGGGGCAAGGTGAGCCCCGGTCCCCGGAGCGTGAGATCATCGTAGCGTACGATGTCGAGGTCGAGGGTGCGGGGGCCCCAGCGGGTGCCGCGCACCCGGCCCGCCGCGCGCTCGATGGCCAGCAGCGAGTGGAGGAGTGCGCGCGGCGGCAGCTCGGTCTCGAGCAGCACCATCTGGTTGAGGTACGGCCCCTGCGGAATGTCGCCGAGCGGGGCGGTCTCCTCGACCGTGGACGCCGCCACCAGGCGGGTGCCGGGGAGCTCGCCGATGGCGGCGCGGGCGCGGGCCAGGTGGGCGTCCCGGTCGCCGAGGTTGCTGCCGAGGGCCACCCAGGCCCGCGCCGGCGGCGGGGTCACGCGCCGGCCGCGAAGTGGCGGGCCAGCGCCTGCAGGTAGGTCGCCACTCCCTCGAGTTCGCGGATGGCGCGCTCCAGGTCCACCTGGCCCTGCGACGCCTCCTGCGCCTGGCTGGCGAGCGAGTTGGTCTCCTCGCGGGTGCGGTAGGACACCAGTGCCAGGCTCTCGATCTGGGTGCGGAGCTTCTTGAACGACTTGGCCTGTCCGGCGGCGGCATCCGCGATCCGGCGGGCGTGGCCGCCGGCGGCGTGGGTGGACCCGACGATCGCCTCGAGGGCCTGCACCGCGTCGCCCGAGAGCTCCTCGACCCCCTGCACCACCGCCTCGCCGCGGCGCATCTGCTCCGAGATCTCGGATACCTGGGCCGTGATGCGGCTCACGAGCGCACCCGCCTCGTGCGAGGCACGGGTGCTCTGCTCGGCGAGCTGGCGGACCTCCCCCGCCACCACCGCGAACCCCTTGCCGTGCTTGCCGGCCCGCGCCGCCTCGATGGCCGCGTTGAGGGCGATCAGGTCGGTCATGTCGGCGATGTCGCGGATCGAGCCGATGAACCCGGTGATCTTCCGGGTGACGGCGCCGAGCGCCGCCACCTGCTCCGCGCTCTCGGCGACGAAGCCCTTGACCTGCACCAGGCGCTGCAGCGCGTCGGCGATGGCGTCGCGGTTCCGGGCGGCGATCTCGCTCGCCGACTCGCTCGCGTCGGCGGCGGTGGCGCCGTCGCGGGCCGCCTCCTGCGCCGCCTTGGACAGCTGCTCGGTGGCCTCGAGCCCGCCGACCACGAAGGCGTCCTGCTCCCCGAGCTCCGTGCGGATGGCCTGCGCCGCCGACGCCACGGCCGCGGCGGACTCCCGCACCGCGTCGGTGGCCCGGGCCAGCGCCCGCACCTGCACGCCGATCCGCTCGACCGTCTCCATCAGCGGGCGCCGGAGCTCGGCCAGGTGGATGGCCGTCGCGAGCTGGCCCGCGAAGGCCAGCACCGTCGCCGATTCCTTGGCGCCGTAGGAATGCCGCTTGTGGTGCTCGAGTTCCAGGGTGCCGACGGTGTCCTCGCCGAAACGGAGCGGCACCACGAGCACGCTCGCCGCGTGGGGGGAGGGCTCGCGGATCCGCCGGTCGCGCGTCGCGTCGGTCACCAGCACCGGCTTCCCGGTCTCGATGGCCTCGTCGCGGAGCGTGGCCGAGTCGATCGGCGGCTCGCCCCGCCCCGGCCGGCCGCGGACGCCGCGGTAGGCGAGGACCGCCGAGCCCTGGTCGACGCGGTAGATGCGGAAGTCGCTCCAGTCGAGGAGCCGGTGCGCCAGCGCCTCGATCTGGGTGCACGACTCCTGCAGGCTCACGTTGCTGGTGACGATCTTCTCCCGCGCGTGGACCTTGCTGAGCTCCTCCGCCCCGATGGCCTCCTCGAGGATCTTCTTGGTGAGCACCCCCAGCACCGCAAGCACGGCGAGCACCGTGATCCAGCCGATCGGCGCGAGGGTCTGCACCGCACCGACGAGGATAACGGCGGCCGCGACGGTGAGCAGGTACGCCACCACCTCGTACCTGAGGATCAGCAGCCGCTCGTCGAGCTCGAGCTTGTCGCGGAGAAGGAGCGTGCCGTAGAAGAGCGCGCGCCCCGCGAAGAAGTACGCGATGACCAGCGTGATGGCGGCCGGGAGGTAGTCGAGCGAGAGCCGCTCGGCGCCGGTCATGTGCCGCACGAACGCGTGCATCCCGAACGCCGCCACGAACGCCGCGAGCTCCCGGCCGGCGTTGATCCAGCTGAAGAGCCAGTGCTTGCGATGGAGCGCCCAGTCGGCCAGGAACACCCCGCTCACGAGGCCGATGGACACCGCCCCCGGGCC
>DASYXP010000088.1:0-3615 GCA_035934835.1 Gemmatimonadales bacterium
TGTCGATCAACCCGTAAGCCTGCGCCTCCTCGGCGCTCATGAAGCGGTCGCGGTCCATGTCGCGCTCGATGGCGTCGAGCGGCTGGCCGGTGTGCCGGGCGTACAGGTCGTTCATCTTCGAGCGGAGGTAGAGGATCTCCCGCGCCTGGATCTCGATGTCGGCCGCGGTGCCCTGCGCGCCGCCTGAGGGCTGGTGGATCATGATCCGCGCGTGGGGGAGGGCGCTCCGCTTCCCCTTGGTGCCGGCGGTCAGCAGGAACGACCCCATCGAGGCCGCCATCCCCATGCAGATCGTGTTGATCGGCGCCTTCAGGAACTGCATCGTGTCGTAGATGGCCATCCCGCTCGACACCACCCCGCCCGGCGAGTTGATGTAGAGGTAGATGTCGCGCTCGGGGTTGTCGGCCTCGAGGAAGAGCAGCTGCGCGATGATGATGTTGGCCACGTCGTCGTTGATGGCCGCGCCGAGGAAGACGATGCGGTCCATCAGCAGGCGGGAGAAGATGTCGTAGGTCCGCTCGCCGCGGCTCGAACGTTCGATGATGTAGGGCGGGTACAGGTTGGCCGTCGTCTTCACGCCTTGCCCTCGGTCACGGTGGATTGCGAGAGGAGCCAGGCAAAGGCCTTCTCCTCGGTGAGCGCCCGCTCCAGCTCCTTCAGGCGGCCCGACTTCTCGAGCGAGGCGTAGAGCTGCGCCGTCGGCGCGTTCCGCGACGCGGCCAGCTGCTCCACCCGCGCGTCGAGGTCCTTCTCGGTGGCCTTGAGCCCCTGTGCCTCGACCACCGCGTCGACGATGAGCCCGCGCCGTACCTGGCTCGCCGCCGCGCCCTGGAACTCCGCCGCGAAGGCGGCGAACTGGTCCTCGGGGATCCCGTACGCCTCGGCGTAGCCGCGGGTGAGCCGCCCCACCAGCGACGGCGGCGCCTCCAGCCGGTTGGTCTCGGCGATCCGCTCGATCAGCTGCTCCCGCACCCGGGCATCCGCCTCGCGCTCGGCGTCCTTCTCGAGATCCGCCCGGACCGCGGCCCGGAGCGCGTCGAGGGTGTCGAAATCGCCCACTTCGCGGGCAAAGGCGTCGTCCAGGGCCGGGAGCTCCTGCCGCTTCACCTCACGGAGGTGGATCCGCACCTGCCGCGCCTGGCCCCGCTTGGCCTCCTCGGGGAAGTCCGCCGGGAACTTGACCTCGGTGTCGAGCGTGGCGCCCGGCAGAAGCGTCATGATCCGCTCCTCGAGCTCCGGGATGGCGCGCCCCTCGCCCAGGACCATCGAGTGCGGCTGGGGCTCGGCATCCTCGCCCTCGGCCAGGTTGGCCACCGTCACCTCGACCATCTGGCCCGGCTTCGGCTGCTCCCCCTCGACCGGGAGCCACTTGGCCTTCTGCTCCTGCAGGGTGCGGAGCTGCTCGGCCACCTTCTCGTCGGTCACGGCGGGCACCGTCCGCTCCAGCTTGAAGCCGCCGGTCGTGGCCAGCGTGACCTCGGGCCGCACGTCCACGTGGAGCTCGAACTCGATCACATTCTGGTCCGACCACTTGAGATCGTGGATGTGGGGCTGGCCCACCGGCTTGAACTTGGTCTCGGTCTGGGCCTGCTCCCAGCTCTCCTGGACCACCTCTTCCAGCACCGTCTGGCGGATGGCGTCCTGGAACTTGCGGCGCACCAGGGCCTCTGGCGCCTTCCCCTTGCGGAAGCCAGGGAGCCGCGCCCCCTTAGCGTACCGGCTTACGGCGCGCGCCTCGGCGGCCTGGACCCGCTCGGCGGGGATCTTCACCTGGAGCGACTTCGACGCCAGGTCTTCCTTCGTCTTGGTGATGGAAATATCGGTCATGGGGGAAATCTAGCGGGGCGGGGGGGAGGGGCCAAACGGGCGTGTTCGGGGCTAGATGATAGGTGCTAGGTACTTGGTTCTAGGTACTAGGTACTAGGTACTAGGTACTAGGTGTGACGGGGACCTCAGCGACAATCGGTGGCCGGCCGATGTCCCGGTCACACCTAGCACCCAGCACCCGTACCCGCCGAGTTCCCCGTCACGCCTAGAGCCTAGCACCCAGTACCCAGTACCCAGCACCCCATTACTGCTACGGTCCCGGTCACACCTCGCACCTAGCACCTAGCACCTAGCACCTCGCACCTCGCACCCAACATGCGAACGGTGGGAGTCGAGCCGCAGGCCGACGGGGCGACCACAGCAATCTCAAATGCGAACGGTGGGAGTCGAACCCACACCCCTTTCGGGACAGGATCCTAAGTCCTGCGCGTATGCCAGTTCCGCCACGTTCGCCGATGAACCGACCTTCATCCACCTATTCCATTATATAGCGGCCCGTCGAACTCCGCATCATTCGGATCTCGTGACGCCGCTTCGACCCTCACTCACGGCACGTGTAAGCCGCGGCCGGAGCGCCCGTGGGCGAGCTCGCCGATGGTGTGGTGACGGTGCGCTGGTCACCCCGGATCGTCCAACGCTGCGTGGTTCGGATGTTGGCTGACATATTCGCGGAGCCGTCGGGTCACAGCATCGAACGCGTCGGACAGGACGGCGTAGCGATCGGCGCCAGATGGTTCGATGACGCTGATCTGGATCCCGGGGAGCGTCACTTCCACGTGTACGTGGTGTCGCGTGCGCTCCCCAGTCCGCCCGCCCTGTCGACCAAGGTCCACGACGCACGATTGGACGTCGCGGCAAAGCCTCGGCAGGCACGCCACTCGACGCCGGATCAGCTGCGACTCTGCGGGTTCAATGCGAACATCAAGGGATGACACGGCGATCGCGATGACCATTCGGGCTCCCGTCGGCGATCGGTCGGCACTCAACCGCGGCGTAGACGATGGGCCCGGAACGGTGATGCCGGCGTGAAGGACGGATGAGTGGTCGGTAAGCCGGACCGGTCCGAGCCCTCATCCGCGCTTCAGTCCCACTTCACGCGGCGGCCTCGCCACAGTGGGCGGGGCCGGGGCGGGTGTCAGTATCCGCGGGACGGGTCCACGGCCATCGCCGGCCGCTCGCCGCGCTCGAGGGCGGTGAGTGCGTCGAGGAACCCCCGGGCCGCGTGGGCCACGGTGGAGAGTCCCGACACGTGCGGGGAGATGGTGATCCGCGCCTGGCCCCAGAGCGGCGAGCCGGCGGGGAGCGGCTCGGTCTCGAACACGTCGAGCGCGGCGCCGCGGAGGGTGCCGGTCTCCACCGCCGCGAGCAGGGCGGGTTCGTCCACCAGGCCGCCGCGCCCGACGTTGATGAGGTAGGCGCCGCGGCAGGAGGCGAAGAGCTCGGCGCCGGCGATGTGCCAGGTGGCCTCGGTGAGCGGCGCCGCAAGGATGAGCCAGTCGCAGCCGCCGGCCAGCGCGGGGAGTTCCGTCACCGGGCGGGTGCGGGCGAATGGCGTGCGCGGCGCCCCGCTCCGCGACACCCCGGCCACGTCGACGCCCAGCGCGGTGAGCGCGGCGGCGATCCCGCCACCGACATCGCCGGTGCCCACCACCAGCGCCCGCGTGCCGGCGAGGGCGCGCAGGTCCCGCGTATTCCACCGGCGGGCGCGCTGGTCGGCCTCAAAGGCGAACAGGTCCTGGGTCTCGGCCAGCATCCGCGCCAGGCAGTATTCGGCCATCTTGGCGCCGA
>DASYXP010000089.1:0-1821 GCA_035934835.1 Gemmatimonadales bacterium
CTACACCTGGGATCCGTACAACGACCCGAGCATCCTCAAGATCGACGGCGACCTCCGGTGGAAGGACCTGGTGCCGGGCGTCACCCTGCGGGAGGAGCTCGACGAGTCGACCGGCCTCCGGTCCCTCGTGGTGCAGACCGACCCCGACCGGGAACTCCACCCGTCGGTGCTGGTCTACGCGCCGAACCGGAAGGACCCGCAGGAGTACACGCTGGCCGAGGGCTCGCGGATCATCCTGGGCTCGCCGACGGACCTGGTGAGCCGCGCGATGACCGTGCCCGACGAGGCCAACCCGTGGTCCTCGAAGTTCCGGGTCGAGGAGGTGCCGATCAACGTCGCGTGGCCGGGGAAGACCAAGAAGGAGGCGCGCGACAAGACGGTGTGGCTCTCGCCGCCGGTCAAGGTGCTGAAGGGCGTCACGGTCACCAAGATCCCGCGCCAGGCGTACAAGACGCGCGACATCACCGGCGGCCTGCCGCGGGTGGCGGAGCTCTTCGAGGCGCGGCGCCCGAAGGACCCGGCCACGATCGCCGAGGTCGACGGCATCGTCAAGTTCGGCGAGATCAAGCGTGGCAAGCGCGAGATCTTCGTCTACCCGGAGGAGGGCGAAGCCCAGCTGTACGAGGTCGCCGCTGGCAAGCACCTCCGCGTGCACGAGGGCGACCGCGTCCGCGCCGGCGACCGCCTCACCGAGGGCCCGGTCAACCCGCACGACATCCTGCGGATCAAGGGACCGCGCGCGGTGCAGGAATACCTGCTCAACGAGGTGCAGGAGGTGTACCGCCTGCAGGGTGTGCGCATCAGCGACAAGCACATCGGCGTCATCGTGCGCCAGATGCTGCAGAAGGTGCGCGTCACCGACCCGGGCGACACCGACTTCCTCGAGGGCGAGACGGTCGACAAGCTGATCTTCCGGGAGGAGAACGCGCGGGTCGAGAAGAAGAAGGGCGACCCGGCCGATTCCGAGCCGGTCCTGCTCGGGATCACCAAGGCGTCGCTCACGACCCAGTCGTTCATCTCGGCGGCGTCGTTCCAGGAGACCACCCGCGTCCTCACCGACGCGGCCATCCGCGGGGCCAAGGACGACCTCCTCGGCCTCAAGGAGAACATCATCATCGGTCACCTGATCCCGGCGGGCACCGGCCTCTACCGGTACGCCGAGATCGACATCGAGCCGCCGGCGGGGTTCGAACCGCCCCCGCCGCCGGAACCTGGCGCGGAGCAGCCGGCCGAGCCGGTGGCCGCCGCGGTCGCGATCGGCGACGAAGAATGACCCTCCAGCGCCCGGCTCCGGCCGGGCGCTGGTCGTTCGGGCCTCCTCCCCCGGCCGGCGATTGAATCTTGCGCGCCGGGGGGGCCGTACCCCTTATTTACATGTCTATGCGCCGCACCGTCCGCCTCCGCGCCTTCCTCATCGCCGCCCTGTTCGTGGGCGTCGGGTCGGTGGCGCCCATGGCCGACGCGATCCTGTTCCACCAGGGCGGCCAGGTGGCCCGCCCGCACATCGAGACGCGGGACAACCCCGCCTGCCACGGCGAGCGCTGCGTCATCCCGCTCGGCCAGCTCACCTCGGCGGGCGCGCCCGCGGTCACGCCGGTCGCGAGTTCGCTCCCGCCGGTCGCCGACCTCGTGGTGGCCCGGTCGGCCGAGGCTCCCCGTTCCCGCCCGTTCCCCGACTCCCGCCGGTCCCGCGCCCCGCCTCCGTCGCTCGCCTGACCTGAACATCTCTCGGCCGTGATCGCGGCCCGGGACACCCGTCCCGGCCGGCCGCATCCGGCATGGTCCAGCGCGAACGCCCTCCGCCCGGAGGGGGAGTCCATG
>DASYXP010000113.1:0-9178 GCA_035934835.1 Gemmatimonadales bacterium
CTCGGCCTCGCGCTCTCCGACGAATCGCAGACGCTCGCCTCCCCCCTCGAGACCCTGGTCCGCCGGCCCGGAAAGCGCTTCCCGATGCCGCGGTTCCTGGAGCTGGTGGCCCAGCACGCGCCGGTGGGCGTCGTCATCGGCCTGCCGCTCACGCCCGAGGGCGATGAAGGCCCGAGCGCCGCCGCCGCCCGGGAGATGGGCGCCACCGTCGAGCGACGGGCCGCCCTGCCGGTGGCGTGGTGGGATGAGCGTATGAGCACCGCGCGCGCCCTCGGCGCCATCCGGGAACAGGGCGGCTCCACCCGCGGTCGCAAGGAGGACGTCGACGCGCTTGCCGCCGCGATCCTCCTCCAGCATTTCCTCGAGCACCGGCGGCACACCCGATGACCCGCCGCCGCCTGCCTGCCGCGGCGCTCCTGGTCCTCGCCTGCGGGGGCGCCCCCGCCACCGCCCCTCGCGAGCGCGTGACGATCCCGGCCGGCGTCCCGTTCGTGCGGGTCACCGACTCCCTCGCCGCCCATCAGGTGGTGACCCACCCGACCTGGTTCCGGGTGCTCGCCCGGCTCCGCAGCATCGATCACCACGTCCAGGCCGGCGTGTACGACATCCCCCGCGGCGCCTCCGCCTGGGCGGTGCTCGACGTGCTGAGCTCGGGCCGCATCGCCACCAACCGGCTCACGGTGCCGGAGGGGCTCACCATGATGGACGTCGCCACCCTGGCGGCGACCGAGCTCAGGATCCCCGCCGATTCCTTCCTTGCCGCCGCACGCGACACCGCGGAACTCCGCGCGCTCGGGCTCGACGGCCCGACCTTCGAGGGCTACCTCCTCCCCGAGACGTACTACGTCCCGGTCGGCACCTCGGCGCGCGAACTGGTGCGGATGATGGGCCGGCAGTTCCTGGCCGCGTGGCAGCCCGGGTGGGACCAGGTCCTGGCCCGGCGCGGGATGACCCGCCGCCAGGCGGTGACGCTCGCCAGCATCGTGGAAGGAGAGGCCCGCAAGCCCGAGGAGCGCCCGGTCATCGCAGGGGTGTACACCAACCGGCTCCTGCAGGGGATGGACCTGCAGGCCGACCCGACGGTGCAGTACGCCATCGAGATGAAGCGCGGCCGGCGGAAGAAGCGGCTCTTCAACAAGGACTACGGGTTCCCGTCTCCCTACAACACCTATCTCCACCCGGGGCTCCCGCCCGGGCCCATCTCCTCCCCCGGCGTCCAGAGCCTCTGGGCCGCGGTGCATCCCGCCGACGTCCCCTACCTCTACTTCGTCGCCGACTCGACCGGCCACCACGAGTTCAGCGCCACGTACGCCCAGCACATCCGGACCATCCGCCGCCTCCGCCGCCGTTAGGCCATCCCCCGCTCCGCCTCGCGGTACGCCGCCGCCGCGCGCCGCACGTCCTCCATCCCCAGGATCCCCGACCCGACCGCCACGCCGACGGCGCCCGCTGCGTGGATGGCCGGGACATCTTCCGGAAGGACACCGCCGATGACCACCGCCGGCACCGGCCTGATCCGCGTGATGAGACGCGCGGCACCGTTGGCCCCGAGCGCCGCACCCGCATCCGCCTTGGTGGCGGTCTCGCGCCACGGCCCCACGCCGGCGTAGTCGGCGCCGGCCGCACCTTCCGCCTCGGCGTCATCGCCGACACTTACGCCGATGAGGAACTCCGCCGGGGCGATCGTCCGCGCCAGCGCAAGCGGCAGGTCATCGGCGCCGAGGTGAACGCCGGCGCACCCGGCGGCGAGCGCCAGGTCGGGGCGGTCGTTGGCGAAGACCGGCACGGGGAGCGCGGCGACCAGGCGCCGGAGGAGCCCGACCTGCTCGCGCGGCAGGCCCCCTTTCCAGCGGAGCTGGACCGCGGTCACCCCGCCGTCCACGGCGGCGCGGCAGAGTGCGATCGGATCGCGCCCGCGGAAGAGCGCGTGGTCGGCGATGAGGATGAGGCGCAGGTGGCGGACTAGATTCCGGTCCATGCTGAAAGGTACGCGATGACCGCCTCGACTTCCGAACGACCCGCCGCGGTGGTGAGCGCCAAGGGGGCGGCCCGCTGGGCCGCGGGCCACCCCTGGATCTACCGGAGCGATGTGCTGGGCGAGCCGGGCGCGGAGCCGGGCGTCGTCCGCGTGCGGGACCGCCGGGGCAAGTTCCTGGGCCAGGCCCTCTAGTCCCCGCGCTCCGAGATCCGGCTCCGGCTGATCGAGACCTCCGAGCGGCCGCTCGACCGCGCCTGGTGGGTGTCCCGGCTCCGTGCGGCGCTCGCCCGGCGCGCCGGGATCGACGCCACCGCCTGCCGCATCGTCCACGGCGAGGGGGACGGGCTGCCGAGCCTCGTCGTCGACCGGTACGACCGCTGGGTGGTGGCGCAGCTCCTGTCGGCGGGGCTCGAGACGATGCGCGCCGACGTCATCGCGGCCATCGTGGAGGTCACCGGCGCTGAGGGGGTCCTCCTCCGGAACGATGCGGGCGTGCGGCGCCACGAGGGGTTGAAGGAGCAGGTCGAACTGGCCTGGGGTGCGGTGCCGCCATCGGTCGAGGTGCACGAGGGGGAGGTCCGCTTCCTGGCCGCCCCGTGGACCGGCCAGAAGACGGGGGCCTTCCTCGACCAGCGCCCCAACCGGCTCATCGCCGGGGAGCTCACGCGGCCCGGGGGCGAGGCGCTCGACTGCTTCAGCTACCACGGCTCGTTCGCACTTCACCTGGCCCGGCGCGCCGCCCGCGTCACCGCGATCGACTCGAGCGCCGAGGCCCTCGAACGGGGGGCGGAGAATGCGGCGCTCAATGGACGCACCAACATCGAGTGGCTGGAGGCCGACGCCTTCGAGGCGCTGCGGGGCTTCGAGCGCTCCCGCCGGAAGTTCGACGTCGTGGTGGTCGACCCGCCGGCATTCGCCAAGTCGAAGGCCGCGCTGGCCGGCGCGCTCCGCGGCTACCACGAGGTCAACCTCCGGGCGATGCGGATCCTGGCGCCGGACGGGGTGCTCGTGACCGCCTCCTGCTCGTTCCACCTCCGCCGCGCCGAGTTCATGGAGATGCTCGCGGCGGCCGCGGCCGACAGCGGACGGCGACTCCGGCTGGAGCGCCTGCTCGGCCAGGACGTGGACCACCCCGAGGTCCTGACCATCCCGGAGACCGGGTACCTGAAGGGGGCGGTGCTGCGGGCCGACTGACCCCACTATTGACCCTGCCCACCATCCATAACGAGCTTACAGGATGCCCCTGACCCGGCCGGCCGTGGACCGCGACCGGCAGGTGCGCCGAGTCCTCGGCGCCCTGCTCGGCGCCAACCTGCTGGTCGTCGCCATCAAGGTGGGGGTGGGCGTCGCCACCGGGTCGCTCGCCGTCTTCGGCGACGTCCTGCATTCGTCGGTCGACGTGGTGAACAATGTCTTCGGCCTGGTCGTGATCCGCCTGGCGGCGCGCGGTCCCGATGACGACCATCCCTATGGCCACGCCAAGTTCGAGACCCTGGGCGCCCTCGGCATCGTCGTGTTCCTCTCCGTCACCATCTTCGAGCTGATCCGCGGTGCGCTCGCGCACCTGCTGAGCGGCGGGCACCCGATCGCGTTCGGCCCGCTGGAGGCCGGCCTGCTGGTGGCGACGCTCGGGATGAACGTCTGGGTCGCGTGGTACGAGCGCCGCGCCGGCGAACGGCTTCGGAGCGAGATCCTCCTCGCGGACGCGGCGCACACCCGCTCCGACATCTGGATCACCCTGGCGGTGATCGGCGGACTGTTCCTGGCCCGGGCCGGCTACCGCTGGGCCGACCCGCTCCTGGCCGTCGTCGTCGCCGGGCTCGTGGCGCACGTGGGGTACGAGATCGTCCAGCGCTCGATGCCGACGCTCCTGGACCAGGCCGCCTTCCCCGAGGGCGACCTTCGGCGAGCGGCCGAAGCGGTCCCCGGCGTGCGCCGGGCCTACGGGATCCGGTCCCGGATGGCCGCGGACCTGCGCTTCGCCGAAGTGACGATCTCCGTGGAGGGCGCCGCGTCGGTGGACGCCGGCCACCGGATCGCCGATGCGGTCGAGACGGCGCTCGGGTCCGAGTTCAGGCTCGAACACGTGCTGGTACACGTCGAACCATGCTGACCGACGCCCAACTCGCGCGGAGGCGCGGCCGGCGCCGGGCGACCGCATCGCCCCAGCAGCTGTACCAGGAGTTCCTGGTGCACCGGATCGAGGCGTACAAGAACTCCCGCTCCCGCCAGGACCTGATGCAGCTGGCGCAGGACGCGGTGGCGGACCAGGGCGCCACCACCGAGGGCCAGCTCTTCCTGACCGAAGTGATGATGCTCGACTGCGTCGACCGCCTCATCAGCAAGCGGCTCAAGCTCCCCACCTTCAAGACCTGGAAGCAGCATTACGGGAAACTGCGGGCCGCCCAGCGCGAGCCCGCGTACTGGGGCGTGAGCGATGACCACCCGGTGGCGGCCCTCCTGCCGCGATGCGAGGCGGGTGACCGGGCGCTCCTGGTCGGCGCCGCGACCGAGCGGCTCGTGCCGCTCCTCGCCGCGCACGACGTCGAGGTCACCTTCCTGGCGGGTTCGCTCCCGGTGGTCGAACGGGTGGAGAAGCGTACCGCCGAGGAGTCGCTGGCCGGGGCGTTCGAGGCGTTCGTGGTGCAGCTGGGGCGCCGGTGGTTGCCGCCCTCCGAGCACCCGATGCAGATCGTGGTGCTCGACTCCAGGGAGGTCGGGATGCTGGCGGAACCCGACCTGCGGGACTTCATCGGATCCCTGCAGGACCGGAGCGCGGCGGTGGGCGTGCATGTGCTGCTGGGGCACGCGGGCGGGATCGCCGAACTGCGCGCGTGGTATGCGGGATGGCGCCACCTTCCGGCGGACGAGCACGGATCGGTCCTTATCCCGCCGACGTGTCAGAACGACTCCGACGCGTCGGAGTCACTTCAACACACATTGCTCGACGCTAGGGATTAAGCGACGGCATTACAATGACTTAGGTTGTTGCAGAATATGGCACGTACCCTGCCTATGGTGATGGCGCAGTCCATCCACCATCGAGGGTACCGCCATGAACGCAGCCGCCATCGCCACCGAGCAGGAGCCGATCGGGATCATCATCCACGACGGTGGGGAGCGCCGCAAGCCGGCCGCGATCTGGGCGTACATGTGGGCCGCCGATGAGGACGAGACCACCGACCACTGGCACGAGCACATGCCGGTCGACCACGCCGCCTGACCGGTCCCGCTCCCGACGACCGACCCCCGAGCCACCCGCTCGGGGGTCTTTGTTTTGAGGCTCACCTCCCACCCATCACCCCCCTATATTCCCGCCGGACTTATCCCATCGGATCTTCAATGCGCGCGCTCGTCAAGGAGTCGGCCGGACCGGGAATGGTCGTCAAGGACGTTCCGGTCCCCCGGATCGGCCCTTCGGACGTCCTGATCCAGGTGCGGCACGCCGGGGTCTGCGGCACCGACCTGCATATCTGGGAATGGGATGCCTGGGCGTCGGGACGGCTCAAGCCGCCGGTGGTCATCGGCCACGAGTTTGCCGGGGTGGTGGCGGAGCTCGGCGCCGAGGCCAAGGCCGGCGGCCTCCTCGCGGTGGGCGACCTCGTGACCGCCGAGGGGCACGTGGTCTGCGGGCACTGCCGGCCCTGTCGCCACAACCAGTTCCACGTCTGCGAGCGCACCCAGATCATCGGCGTCGACCGGGACGGGGCGTTCGCGGAGTTCATCGCGATGCCGGCGTCGAACGTGATGAAGCTCGACGGGATCCCCACCGAGATCGGCGCCATCATGGACCCGATCGGCAACGCCGTCCACACGGCGCTCGAGGGGATGGTGGCGGGGAACTCGGTGTTCGTCCTCGGCTGCGGGCCGATCGGCTGCTTCGCGGTCGGCATCGCCAGGGCGGCGGGGGCGTCGGTCGTCATCGCGAGCGACTTCAACCCGGTCCGCCGGGAGCTGGCGCGGAAGATGGGCGCCGACCATACCCTCGACCCGGCGGCGGTGGACATCCCCGCGCAGGTGCGCGAGCTCTCGGGCACCGGAGGCGCCGACCTCATCTGTGAGATGAGCGGGCACCCGGCCGGCCATCAGCAGGCCTTCTCCTCGGTGCGCCCCGGCGGGCGGATCAACTTCCTCGGCACGCCGGCGAAGAACACCGAGGTCAACTTCGCCCGGGACATCATCTTCAAGGGCCTCACGCTGTACGGCGTGACCGGCCGCCGGATGTACGAGACCTGGCAGCAGATGGGGCAGCTGCTGCGGGGCGGCCGGTTCGACCCGCGGCCGGTGATCACCCATCGCTTCCCGATGGAGGGGATCGCCGAGGCCATCGGGCGCATCAAGGACGGACAGGCCGGCAAGGTGATCCTGGAGATCGCGCGATGAACGGGACGCTCGAAGGGCGCATCGAGGCCGAGCTCGCGGGGTTCAAGCGGGACGGCGTGTACAAGCGGCTCAACTACCTCGAGGGCCCGCAAGGGCCGGTCGTGAAGATGGAAGGCCGGGGCGAGGTGGTGGTGCTCTCGTCCAACAACTACCTCGGCCTCTCCGACCACCCCGACGTCGTCCGGGCCGGCAAGGACGCGCTCGACCGGTTCGGCGCCGGCACCGCATCGGTACGGTTCATCTGCGGGACGTTCACCGTGCACCGGGAGCTCGAACGGGCGTGCGCCCGGCTCGTCGGCGCGCCGGCGTCGCTCAGCTTCGTGAGCTGCTGGAACGCCAACGAGGCGGTGCCCGGCACGCTCCTCACCGAGCAGGACCTGGTGCTCTCCGACCAGCTCAACCACGCGTCGATCATCGACGGGATCCGCCTGGCCAAGGCCATCACCAAGTGCCAGACCGGCGTGTACGCCCACGCTGACCTCAAGGACCTCGACGAGAAGCTCGCGGCCGCGAAGGATCGCCGGGTCAAGCTCGTCATCAGCGACGGCGTGTTCTCGATGGAGGGGGCCATCTGCAAGCTCCCCGGCCTCCTCGAGGTCTGCCGCAAGCACGGCGCCGTGCTGATGCTGGACGACTCGCACGCGACCGGCGTCCTGGGCCGGACCGGACGGGGCACCGCCGAGCACTTCGGGCTCATGGGCGAGGTGCCGATCATCACGTCGACGCTGGGCAAGGCGCTGGGCGGCGCGGCCGGCGGGTTCGTCGCGGCGAGCGATGCGGTGTGCGACTACCTGACCCAGCGGGCGCGGCCCCAGCTCTTCTCGAATGCGCTCCCGCCCACCGTGGCGGCGAGCGCGCTCCGGAGCATCGAGGTGCTGGAGCGGGAGCCGGCGCGGGTCGAGGCGCTGCGCCAGAACGCCACCTACTTCCGGGAGCAGCTCCTCGGACTCGGCTTCAAGCCGCTGGCCGGCGAGACGCCGATCATCCCCGTCATCCTCGGCGAGACCGCGAAGGCGATCCAGATGAGCGAAGCGCTCCTCGATGAAGGAGTGTTCGTGACCGGATTCGGCTTTCCGGTGGTGCCCCAGGGACAGGCGCGGGTACGCTGCCAGATCTCCGCGGGACATACCCGCGCGCACCTCGACCGGGCCCTGGAGGCGTTCAAGAAGGCGGGCCGCAAGCTGGGGCTTATCTGACCCACCTCAAGTAGTTTCGTAGTTCGGTCCGTTAACTGCTTATCCCCGAACAGCCTAGGAGACCTACTCCGGGGCCATTCGGGGCTAGCTTTTTTGGCGGGGTCTTCCTATTGTATGGGGTATCCCCCCGGGGTCGCCGGCGGGGATTCGGCCGCGGAAGTGCCACTCCCACAACGACTTGATGCCCGTCAGGTGGCGCCCGGACCGGACCATCACGGAGGAAGACCGATGAGGATGCTGAGCCGTTCGATCGCGCTTGGGCTTCTGGCCGCCACCGTGGTGTCGATGCCGGCGTGGGCCCAGGGCTCCCAGAGGTACACGCTCTATTTCGGTGGCCAGGGCGGGCTGATGAGCGTCAAGAACGGCGATGCGGCCGGCAAGCGTGACTTCATGGCCACGGCCGGCGCGCACCTGCTCGTGACCGGCGCCCGGAGCGGCCTGCTCTTCTCGATCGACCAGACCTTCGGCACCAACAAGGCCGGCACCATCAACTCGGTGGTGGTCGACAGCTCGGGGAACGTGACGTCGACCAACGTCGCCGCCACCTACACGGGCGTCCGGCGGTACACACTTGCCGTGCTCCTCTTCCCGGTCCAGCACTCGATCATCCAGCCGTACGTCGGGTTCGGCGGCGGCATCCAGCACGCCACCGGGGTCACCCCCGGCGGCCACGTGTCGGCGTCGCTCGGCACCCAGGGATTCCTGACCGCCATCGGCGGCCTTGAGTTCCGGATCGCCGGCGTGTCGGCGTTCGGCCAGGCGCAGATCACCTCCGCGCCGTCCGCCCACACGATCCGGTCGGACCTGTTCAACAAGAGCACCGAGTACGACACCGGCTCGCTCTTCCAGGAGGCGTCGTACAGCGTGATGGCGGGGATCCGGCTGAGCCTCGGCAACGCGCGCAGCAGCGGCGGCCCGTCGAGCTACTGACCGCCGGCGCTTGCCGCATTCCCTTCCACCGCCCGCCGGTCCTCACGACCGGCGGGCGGTCGGTCGTGAGGCCCAGGGCGTCCCCGTGGCGACGAACCGCAGCGGCCAGTCGGCCGCCTTGGAGATGCCGATCCGCGGCGTGACGGTGACGTCGGGCGCCGGCGCACCCGCAAAGACCTGCGCCCACGAGCCTCGCATCGGCCGGCCGTCGAGGCTCCGCTCGATGGCTAGGGCCTGGCAGAGCTTCCCGGGGCCGTTGGCCAGGAGGCGATCCCCGACCCCGCCCCGCCGACGGCGCATCCCGGGCACACCGCCGAGCGGTTCCACCGCGCGCAGCAGCACTGCCGACCCGGCGGGCCGGCCGCCGGCGGTCAGGTTGGCACACCAGTGGATGCCGTAGGACCGATAGACGTACCAGGTCCCTGGCGGCAGGTACAGCGATGCGTTGCCGGCGTGGCGCCGGTACGCGAAGGCGTGGGAGGCGGGGTCGTCGGCGCCGAGGTACGCTTCGGTCTCGACGATGCGGCCGACCGCGGAAGTGCGGCCGCTCCGCACCTCGATGAGCGCGCCGATCAGTTCGCGGGCCACCACCTCGGATGGCCGCTCAAAGAACGGGACGGGCAGGGGTCTCCCCGCCCGTCCCGTCAGCTGTCGGAGCTTCGGCGCCACGTCCGGACTATGACGCGGCCTT
>DASYXP010000128.1:0-6604 GCA_035934835.1 Gemmatimonadales bacterium
ACCTGCAACCCGCTCCCGACCACCGACGCCCACGCGGCCACCACCGCCAGCTCGAATTCCGCGACCCGGTGCCCGAAGAAGAGCAGCGTCACGATGATGGTGAGGTTCCAGAGCACCGGCGCGGCGTACGAAAGGAAGAACCGCCGGTGGCTGTTGAGGACCCCGAGGCACCAGGCCGAGAGCACAAGGAGGCCGGTGCCCGGGAAGACGATCCGCACGAGCTCGACGGTGAGCGCGCGCTTCTCGCCCGTGAACCCCGGGACCACGAGGTCGATGAGCCAGGGGGTGGTGACGACGCCGACGGCGACCACGACCGCCATTGCGAGTGCGAGCAGTCCGCCGACCGCACCGGCGACGTCATCGGCCTCCTCCTTACGGTCCTGCGCCAGCAGTCCGGCGTAGACCGGGATGAAGGAGGCGGAGAGCGCCCCCTCGCCGAAGAGGTTCTGGAGGAAGTTCGGGACCTTGAACGCCGCCTGCCACGCATCGGCCGCGACGCCGGCGCCGAGGTAGTACGCGATGACCTTCGTCCGGACCAGCCCCATCAGGCGGCTGGCCAGGATCCCCATGCCGACCAGCACCGCGCCTCGGCGGATGGCACGTTCGGAGTTCAGTCGCGGGATCCGGGCGGAAGGGTGGGAGGCCGGGGAGCGTCTTCGACGAGCCGCTGGAGGAACTGGTTCTCCTCCTGGAGGAGCTCGACCGCGCGGTGCAGGTCGTCGACCTCGCCCTCGAGGAGCTCCACCTTCTTGGCGAGTTCCGCCAGGGTGCCCGGCACCGGCTCCGGACCCGCCACGCGCCGCGCAAAGGCCCGCCCGAGCGGCGACTCGAACAGGATCGCCAGCACCGGGATGATGAGCACCGCCAGGAGGACCGCGCCCAGGATGACCATTCGGGAGTCTACCGGGCGGGTGGAGGCGGTTCAAGGGCGGCGCCGTACCACCGGTCGACTGCGGCTGCCAGGTCGGTGAGGAATCCCGGGCCGTAGCGCGCCAGCCACGGCGCCACGGTGAGGGTCCGCTCCTGCGGGGCGCCGGCGGGTCGGAGGGTCGCCCGCAGCCGCCCAAGCTGGCGCAGCTCGGTGGATCCTTTCCGCTTGAAGGCCCGGACCAGCTTCCGTTCGGCGCGCTCCGCATCGAACAGGCTCCGATCGCGGAGGCCCTGCATGGCGCGGACGAGGGTCGGATCGATGCCGGGAGCCATCCGCGCGAGGAGGTCGTACGCCGCGCCGATCCCGTCCCGCATCGTACCGAGCGCCGCCAGGATGTCGGGAGGCAGCTGACGCCGGGCGATCCGCGCTTCGGCCGCAGCGCCGTCATGCAGGACGTCGTCGATCGTGACGTCCAGCCTGGGGAGCAGTCGGTCGACGAACGGCTCGACCACGATCCCCGACCACCGCGGCACGGGACGCTGCGGCGTGACGCCGAGCGCGGCGTAGACCGGCTCCGTGAGTGCGAGGTAGCGAAGTTCCCCAGGCCCGGCCACGTAGGCCACGGTGGGGAGGATGGACGCCTCGACCACGGGCCGGAGGAGCACGTTGGGCGACAGTCGGGCCGGCTGCCCGGCCGCGATGGCCGAGAGCGCGTCGGCAGAGATCGGCTCCCCGCCCCGCCGGGTCGCGTAACCGTCACCGTCGACCACGAGCCGGTCGCGTCCCGCCTTCCCCTCGAGCATCACGAGGGTGGCGCCATCGCCCACGACCACGCCGGGGTCCCGGCCCGCCGCGGCGAGTTCGGCGTGCCGGGCGGCGAGCCGCGCATCGATGGCGGGGGCCTCGTGTGCCGCGCGCAGGAGGAGCGGCGCCATCGCCTGGCGGGCAGCGGGGTGCGTGGGATCGAAGCAGGCGATCCCGAGCGGCGCCAGCAGTTCGGCGAGCGCGCCCGCGAACGCGCCGCCGACGGTGGTGCCGGTCCGATAGTGGCGGGCGAGCCAGGCCAGCGTGTCGGCCCGGAATTCGGCGCCGTCGAGGTCCGCCTCCAGCTGGGCGAGCACATCGGCCACCGCCGGCGGGAGCGCTTCGCGGTACATCGGGGTGAGCGGCGCCGACGCCGGGCGATCGGGCAGGCGCACCTGGCGGAGCACGCCGTCGGTCGTGACCCACGAGGCGTGGGACGCCTCGGCAAAGTCGTGGTCGTCGCCGGCGAGCCAGAACACCGGGACGACCGGCCTCCGCCAGCGGGCCTGGAGCCGGGCGGCGAGCGCGCGCGCCGACAGCGCCTTGTGGATCGTGTACGCCGGCCCGGTGAAGAGCCCGGGTTGCTGCCCGGTGGTGACGACCAGCACGTCCGGCGACCGGAGGTCGGCCTGCCGCGGGACCATCCCGGCGACCGGGACGAACGCATCGAGGACACCGGCCGGCATCGTGGCCGGGCGCGCGTCCGGCCACTCCGGGTGCGCGATCGGCGTGTCGATGAAGCGGAGCGTCATCGACATCGCCCGGCGAAGATCGCCCGTGGTGCGCCCGGGCGGGGCCCACCGCCGGCGTAGTCGCCGAACCGATGGGCGACGTCGACGCCGGCCGAGGCCAGCAGGGATCCCAGTTCGGCGGGCGTGAAGAGGCGCACGCGCTCCGAATAGGTCCGCCCGTCGCGGGTCACGATCGTCTTGGTCACGAACCGTCCGTCGGGAGAGAGGGCGCGATCCACCGCCGCGATGAGCGCATCCGGGCCGTGCGCTTCGTGGGCGACCAGTGAGCGGCGGACGGTGTCCGCCTCCAGGAAGTCCAGCACGAACCACCCGCCGGGTCGCACCGTCCCGGCCATGGCGGCGAGGGCACTGGCGTGCTCGACGTCGGTATCAAAGTAACCGAAGCTGGTGAAGAGGTTGACCGCGAGGTCGACCGACCGCGGACGGACGGGCGGATGCCGGAGGTCGGCGCGGATGAGGGGAGCGGCGGTCACCTCCCGGGCGCGGCGGAGGAGGCTGAGCGAGAGGTCGAGCCCGACCGGGCGGGCGCCGGCCTCCGCCAAGGCCCGGGCGTGGCGTCCGGCGCCGCACCCGAAGTCGAGCACCCGCCACCCGTCCTGCCACGGCAGGGTACGACGGAGGAGGGCCACCAGGCGCTCGGCGTCGGCATCGTCCCGGTGGGGATACAGGTGCAGGTACTCCTCGCCGAACCACTCCTCGAACCACTCGGTCATCTACCGACCCTTGTGATACGGCTCTCCCCGCAGGATGGTGAACGCCCGGTACAGCTGTTCCGCCACGACGATCCGGGCGAGCTCGTGCGGCAGGGTGAGCGGGCCGAGGCTCCACCGCGCCGCCGCGCGCTGGATGAACCCGGGGGCCAGGCCCGTGGACCCTCCGATGACGAAGGCGACCGGGCGGGCCTCAAGCCGCCACCGATCCAGGCGGTCGGCGAGCGCCCGGCTGGTCCAGGGCGTCCCCTCCCGGGCGAGAGCCACCACGGCGGCGCCTTCCGGCAGCGCCCCGGTGAGCCGAACGGCCTCCGCGGCCTGGCGGGATGCGACATCCTTGACCCGGCCCGCCTCCTTCACCTCCCGCTCCGTGACCTCGGCATAGTGCCGGAGCCGGCCCAGGTATTCATCGCACGCCGCGCGGAAGCCGGGGCCCCGCAGGGCCCCGACGGCCGCGAGCGTGAGGCGCATCAGGCGTAGAGGCCGCGCAGGCGGTGGACCGCCGCGACCCGCTCGATCGACAGCATGTAGGCCGCGATGCGATTGTTGACCTTCTGGCGATCGGCCATGCCCACGACCTCGTCGAACGAGCGCACCATGATGCGTTCAAGGCGCTGGTTGACGGTCTCCAGGTCCCAGAAGTAGCCGCCGCGATCCTGCACCCACTCGAAGTAGCTGACGGTGACGCCGCCGGCGTTGGCCAGGATGTCCGGGATGACGAAGATCCCCTTCTCCTCGAGGATCTTGTCGGCACCGGCCGTGGTGGGACCGTTGGCCCCCTCGCAGATCACCTTGGCGCGGATGCTCTTCGCGTTCTCGCTGGTGATGACGTTCTCGAGCGCCGCCGGCACCAGGACCTCGCAGTCGAGGCCGAGAAGATCGGCGTTGCTCAGCGACTCGCCCTTGGGATAGCCCTGCAGGAACCGGTGATCGCGGACCCAGGCGATCACGTCGGGGATGTCGAGGCCCTTGGGGTTGTGGATGGCCCCCTGCTTGTCGCTCACGGCCACGATCGTGGCGCCCTGCTCGTGGAGCAGCTGGGCCGTGATGGACCCGACGTTCCCGAACCCCTGCACCGCCACCCGCGCGCCCTTGAGCGGCATCTTGAGCCGCTTGAGCGCCTCGCGGGTCACGATCATGCAGCCGCGGCCGGTGGCCTCCCGCCGCCCGAGCGAGCCGCCCATCTCGATCGGCTTGCCGGTCACCACCGCGGTCACGGTGTGGCGCTTGTGCATGGAGTAGGTGTCCATGATCCACGCCATCACCCGCTCGTTGGTGTTGACGTCGGGCGCGGGGACGTCCGAGTCCGGGCCCAGCGTGTCGATGATGGCCGAGGTGTAGCGCCGGGTGAGGCGTTCGAGCTCGATGTTCGACATCGTGGCCGGGTCGCAGATGACGCCGCCCTTGGCGCCGCCGAACGGGACATTGACGACCGCGCACTTCCAGGTCATCCAGGCCGCGAGCGCCTTCACCTCGTCGAGCGTGACGTTCATGTCAAACCGGATGCCGCCCTTGGCCGGGCCGCGGGAGGTGTTGTAGAGCACCCGGTAGCCGGTGTAGACCTCGACCTCGCCGTTGTCGCGGAGCACCGGCACCGACACGATGATCTGCTTCTCGGGGTTGCGGAGGACCCGGTAGAGCCCCTTGTCGAGGCTCAGCTTCTGGGCGGCGAAGTCGAAGCGCGACATCATCGCCTCGAAGGGGTTCTCCTCGTGAAGGAAGGTGTCCTTCTCGGGGCGCATCACGTTCTGGGTCGGACGGGGACTTGCGGTGGTCATACGGGTTGGCGCAGTTCTCCTGGCGCGGTCAAAGGGACAACAACTCGGCGGGCGTCACGACGGCGTCGAGGCCCGATATGAACGCCTCCCCGCCCCGCTCCCACGCGAGGTCGAGGATGGCGACCAACGGCTCGGGGGCCCCGGCGGGCCACCGGTCACGCAGCTTCACGGCATCCTTCTCGGTGATCACGACGTGGTCCGCCTTGCGCGCGGCGCCGGCCAGCCACGCAATGTCCTCGTCGCGGTACGCATGATGGTCCTTCCAGGTGGCCACCTGCACGGCAGCCCCGGTCAACTTGACCTGCCCCACGAACGCATCCGGATCACCGATGGCGGCCGCCGCCACGACCCGCTTGCCGCCCAGGACCTCGGCGGGAAACCGGCGCCCGCTCACGAGCCCCTCAAGCGCCGTGAGCCCGAGGTGGGCCACCGCCACCGGCCCGGCGACCTGCCGTTCGAGCACGGCCGCAAGTTCCGCCGCCGCCTCCGCCGTGGCACGCTTCCGGGTGACGACCACGGCATCTGCCCGCCGGAGCGCCTCCCAGCCCTCGCGCCAGGGCCCGGCGGGCAGCGTCCACCGGACCGCGCGGGTGGCCTCGGCGCTCACCACGAGCACGTTGAAGTCCCGCAGCACGTCGAGCCGCTGGTATGCGTCGTCGAGCACCAGGACCTGGGCGCCCTTGGCCACCGCGAGCGCCGCACCGGCCGCGCGGTCCGGGTTGGCCACCACCGCCCCGGACGGGACCGACCGGGCGTGGACCAGCGTCTCGTCGCCGCTCCCATAGCCGCGGAGGAGGATCCCCGGCACCACTCCCCGCGCCGCGTAGTGCCGGGCGATCCAGATGGCGACCGGCGTCTTGCCCGACCCGCCGACGGTGAGGTTCCCGACCGCCACCGACGGCAGCGGCAGGTCGTTGCGCTCGAACCAGCCCCGGCGGTAGCCCCACGCCCGCACGATCATCACGGCGCGATAGGCGAACGAGAACGGCAGCAGCGCCAGCCGGACCAGGCGCGCGTCGATCCGGCGGCTCGTCCAGAGCCAGCGGATGATCCGGTGTGCGTCGCCCCGCCGCGCGGTCATGGGTCGTCCCTGGTGAGTTCGCCCAACGCGGCCGCCGCCTGCCGCATCCCGTCCTCGAGCCCCGCCGGCCCGGCCCCCACCGCGAACGGCTCGGCGTACCGCACCAGGATCCGGGCGAACGGCTTCGGCAACCCGAATCGGTCCCACGAGCGGAACCGCCACGCCCGGCTCGCGACCGCGTGGAGCGCCACGATAATCGCCCCGCTCCGCTGGGCCGCCGCCACCACCCCGGGCTTGAGCTCCCGCCGCGGTCCCTGCGGGCCATCGGGCGTGAAGGCCACCGTGTGTCCCTCGTCGAGCTCCCGCACCGCGCCCAGGAGCGCCCTGGCGCCCCCGCGGGTGCTCGATCCGCGGACCAGCCGGTAACCGAGCGCCGATCCAAGGTCGGCCAGGTAGCCGCCGTCGCGCGCCTCGCTCACCACCAGGGTGATCCCCTGTCCCCGGTGGTGCCACACCAGCGGCAGCAGGGACTCGTGCCAGCACATCATCACGATCGGCCGGCCTGACTTGAGCGCCGCATCCCACCGCTCCGCGCCCACGGGCCGCATCCGCCAGGTGAGGCCGAGCCCGCGGACGAGCGCCGGCCCGAGCACCGCACCGACCGCGGG
>DASYXP010000144.1:0-6768 GCA_035934835.1 Gemmatimonadales bacterium
CTCCCGCGTTCGGCGGTGTCGTCGGTCATCGGGTCATTCCCCTGCGTCGGGGTCGTCCTCGGCCAGCGCCATCGCGGGCTTGAGGGCGGCGTGGTGCTGGACCGGTGCGGTCGTGTGGCGACGCACCAGGTCGGCGGTGCCGTCGATCTTGAGCTGGACGAACAGGAACCGGAACGTCTTCTCGAGGTCGGCGGCGATGGCGGCGCGGACCTCCGGCGGCAGCGACCAGAGCTCGCGCTTGAAGGGGCCGATCGCCTTCTTCCGCGCCTTGTAGTAGAACTGTTCGTCGGAGTCGCCGGGCTTCTTCTCGCCCTGGGCGTTCTCGTCCAGCCACTTGTACATCGTGGCCTTGAGCGGCGCCGGGAGCCGCGGATGGTCGAAGATGATATTCTGGAAGTTGGTGGCGAGGTGGATCTCGCACGCCTCCACGCGGGGGAAGTTGCCGAAGGCGTCGGATGGGAGCGTGCTGGCCCCGTGCTGTACCGCGCCCGCCATCCGGTACTCCTCCCGCGCCACCCGGGACAGCGCCGCGAGCGCGTCGAGGTCGAGCTTCACCTTGGCGATGCTCCCGTCGGGGAGCACCACGCCGCCGTGGCTCGTGCCGGTCTGCACCGAGATCTTGCTGATCCCGTCCTGCACGCCGAGCGACGCCAGCGAGCGGGCATACCCCTGCATGAACGCGCGGAGCTCCTCGACGGTGGAGTTCTTGTGTCCCACCTCGCCGATCTCGGCGCCCACCGACACGGTGACGCCGGCGGGCTGCTCCTCGCGGATGAACCTGGTGAACTCGGCGGCGCGTTCGTAATTGAGGCGCTGCTGCGCATCGAGCGTGGCGTGGGAGAGGTCGACGAGCGTCGACGTGTCGACATCGATGTTGTAGAACCCGGCGCCGATCTCTTCGCCGATCAGCTTCCGGACCTCGGCCACCTCCCCCTCGGCGTCGGCCTGGTACTTCTTGGCGTTCACCTGGCAGTGGTCGCCCTGGATGAAGAGCGGAAGGTCGTACCCTTCACGGAGCGCGGCCCCGATCAGCACCGCCACGTACTCGGCGGGGCGCTGCTCGGTGTAGGCGATCTCGCTGCGGGCGATCTCGAGGAGCAGGGCGCCGGCCTTGCCGGCGAGCGCAGCGCGGAAGACGGCGCGCGCCGAGTCGTAGGCGAGCACCCGGATGTTGATGGCGGGGACCGTGAACCCGGCGCACTCGCCGCGCCCGCGGGCCAGGTAGAGTCCGTTGATCGACGCCGGACGGCACCCCACCGCCTGCCCCAGCTCCCAGAGCAGCCAGCGCGCCGATTCCTTGAGCGCCGCATCGCCGAAGACGGCGTCCCACACCACCCGGTCGGTGGCCTCGGAGCGGAGCTTGGCGGCGTCGCGCACGGAGACCTTGCCGTCGGTCACCAGCACCGCGCCACCGTAGTAGCCCACCACCTGCTGCGTCGCGTCCTTCATCGGTGCACCTCGCACGTTCGAAATGGCCCTGACAGGGCCGAAACCTAGGGGGCGGCGCGCCGTGCCGCCACCGGCTCACGCCACGTCGCCCTCGGGGGGTGGCGGGGTCCGGCGGCCCTCGAACCCGGGCCGGCCGAGCGCGCCGTAGGTCAGCACCTTTGCAAGCTCCACGCCCGGCTGGTCGAAGGGATCGACCCCGTACCAGGCGCCGGCGAAGCCGGTGGCAAGCTGGAGGAACATCAGCAGTTCACCGACGCTCTCCGGCGACAGGTCGGGGAGCCGGAGGGTGCAGTTCATCCGTCCGTGTTGCGCCAGCGCCGCAGCCGTGGCCTCCCGTTCCGCAGTCAGGAGCCCGCCGAGGGTGTGGCCGCCGAGGTACGCGAGGTCGGGGGGGAGGCCCTCGCGCGCGGGGATGGCCACGTCGGTGCCGGGATCGTCCACCGCGATGAACGTGACCACCTTGTCGAACGGTCCCTCCATGAAGAGCTGGACCTGGCTGTGCTGGTCCGTGGCTCCCACGGCGGCGAGCGGCGTCGGTCCCGCGAACACCTCGGATCCGTCGCGCCCGACCCGCTTGCCGAGGCTCTCCGCCCAGAGCTGGCGATACCACTCGGCCACGTCCCGCAGCCGGTCGGAATAGGGCATCAGCGCATGGATGCGCGCCCCGTGGCCGGTATCGGCCGCGTGGAGGAGCGCGGCATAGAGTGCCGCCGGGTTCTGGAGCAGGTCGTCGCCCGCGGCAGCGGCCACGGCGGTGCGGGCGCCGGCCAGCAGGGCGCCCACGTCGATCCCGACCAGCGCCGCCGGCAGGAGGCCGACCGGCGAGAGCACGCTGAAGCGGCCGCCCACCCCCGGCGGGACGTCGAGCATCGCGATCCCCTCGCGGCGGCCGATCTCGCGCAGCGCCCCCCTGGCCGGATCCGTGGTGAACACCAGGTGGCGCGTCGCGGCGGCTCCCAGCGCCCCTTCGAGCCAGTCGCGGACGATGAGGTACTGGGCCAGCGTCTCGGCGGTGCCGCCCGACTTGCTGATCACGTTCACCAGCACCCGGCGCGGATCGATCCGGCGGAGCGCATCGGCCACCGACGCCGGGTCGACATTGTCGACGATGGTGAGCCGCGGATAGAACTCCCGCCCCTCGTCGGTGTGCTCGTTCCAGGCCGGACGCCGGAGGGCGGAGAGGAGCGCGCGGGCGCCGAGCGCGGACCCGCCGATGCCGAGCACGAGGACGTGGTCGTGCGCCTGGCCCAGGGTCTCGGCGAACTGGGTGATGTGGCGCACGTCGTCGGTCATCTCGCCGAGCGCCAGGAAGCCGTACTCCCCCGCCCCACGGCGCCGGTCGACCTCCGCGCGCACCGAGGCGAACCGGCCGGCGAGCGTGGCAAGGGTGGCGCGGGGGAGGCCCCGCCCGCCGTCGAGGCGGTCCTGGAAGAAGCGGGCGTACTCGAGCCGGATGGTCACGGCACCTCCACGGTCAGGCCATCCCACGCGGGTTCGATCCCCGCCGGCAGGCGCGCCAGCAGGTCGGCATGCCCGGTCTCGTGGGTCAGGTGGGTCAGGTAGGTGCGGTCGGCGCCGATGGCGCGCGCCGCGGCGATGGCCTCGTCAATCGTCTGGTGGGTCGGGTGCGGACGCCACCAGAGCGCACTCAGGCCGAGGACCTCGACGCCGCGCAGGCGCTCGATCTCGGCGGGCTCGACCCGCTTCACGTCCGTCACGTAGGCGATGGGCCCGATCCGGTAGCCGAAGACCCGGAGGTCGCCGTGCGGGAAGGCGAGCGGGAGCACCGGCAATCCCGCGATCGTCACCTCCACCCCCGCCTCGAGCGGCACGAGGGACAGGCGCGGCTTCGACGTCCCCGCCGGCGGTCGCACCGAGTCGTCGAAGATGTAGCGATAGCTCGAACGGAGCCGGTCGAGCGTCTCCGCCGGGCCATGGACCGTCACCGGGCGCCCCGCCTTGACCGAGTAGATCCGCAGGTCGTCGATCGCGGCGATGTGGTCGGCGTGCTCGTGGGTGTAGAGCACCGCGTCGATCGTCGGGGGCCGGGCCGCGAGGAGCTGGAGGCGGAGTTCCGGCGGGGTGTCGATCAGGATCGTGGCGCCGCCCGATGTCACCAACGCGGCGGACCGGGAGCGCCGGTCCCTGGGATCGGTGGAATGGCACACCGCGCAATCGCAACCGACCTGCGGCACGCCGAACGAAGTGCCGGTGCCGAGGAAGGTCAGGCGCACGGCGGTCCCGCGCGCATCACACCGCCTCGATCTTGAGGAGGTTGGTCGTGCCCGGAACGTCGAACGGGACGCCGGCGGTGACGACCAGCTTGTCGCCCGACGCGGCCAGGCGGCGGTCGAGGATCTGGTGCCGCGCCACCGAGAGCATCTCGTCGTAGCTAGGCAGGTGATCCGCGAGCCCCGTCACCACGCCCCACACCAGGCAGAGCTGGCGATAGGTCCCCTGGTCAGTGGTGAGCGCGAAGATCGGCTGGGCCGGGCGGTACGCCGCCACCTTGCGCGCGGTGAACCCGCTCACCGTGAAGCAGACGACGAGCGGGGCCTTGAGGAGCTCGGCCGCCGCGACCGTGGCGACGCCGATCGCGTCCTCCTGCCGCACCGGCTCGACCGGCTTGCCGGCGGCCGCGTCGGCGCCGGGCCCGCGGCGCCCCACCGCCAGGTCGAACGCCGGGCTCCGGCCCCGCCGGTTGGCCTCCATTTCCCGCGCGATGCGGTCCATCGCCTGCACCGCCTCGAGCGGGAAATCCCCCACGGCGGTCTCGGCGGAGAGCATCACCGCGTCGGTCCCGTCGAGGATCGCGTTGGCCACGTCGGAGGCCTCGGCCCGGGTGGGGCGCGGCGCGTGGACCATCGACTCCAGCATCTGGGTGGCGGTGATGACGGGCTTCCCCCGGAGGTTGGCCTCGCGGATGATCCGCTTCTGGACCAACGGGACCTCCTCGAAGGGGAGCTCGACGCCGAGGTCGCCGCGGGCCACCATGATCGCGTCGGACGCGTCGATGATGGCCTCGAGATTGAGGAGGGCGGTGTCCTTCTCGATCTTGGCCACCGTCTTGATGGTGCGAGGGAGGAGTTTCCTGAGCTCCTCCATGTCCTCAGGCCGCCGCACGAACGAGAGCGCCACGTAGTCCACCCCCAGCCGCCCCGCCATCGCGATGTCCTCGCGGTCCTTTTCGGTCAGCGAGGGCGCACTCACCTGGATCCCCGGCAGGTTCATCCCCTTGTGCGACTTGAGCAGCCCGCCATACCGCACCACTCCCCGCACCCGGTCACCGGAGATCCCGGTCACTTCCACCGAGAGGAGCCCGTCATCGAGGAGGACCCGCGCCCCGACCTTCACGTCGACGGCGAGGTCGTCATAGGTGGTGGGGATCTCTCCCGGCCGCGCCACGGCCTCGGGCGCGAAGACGACGTCCTGCCCGGGCGTCAGGGTGATGGGCTCCGCCAGGTCGCCCACCCGGATGCGCGGACCCTGGATGTCGAGCAGGATCGCCGCGGCGTCCTTTCGCGCCGCGAGCACCTGCTGGAGACCGGAGATCCACTGCTCGCGGATGGCGGGGGTGCCGTGGGAAGCGTTGATCCGGACCACATTGACGCCGCCATCGAGCAGCGCGTGCATCCGGTCGGGGGTGCTCCACGCGGGACCCAGCGTGGCGACGATCTTGGTGAAGCGGGCCTTGTGGGGTGACACGTTCATTCCGGTCGGATGAAAGGGAGAGAGTCCCGCTAAGGATAGCGCCGGCGCCGGTGGGCGGTAGGACGCCGGTCCCGCCGCGGGGTCAGGTCGCGTCCCACACCGGCCGGCCCGCGAGGACCGTCAGCACCGCCCTGCCGGCCCGGAAGGCGCTCCCGCTGTCGCTCCGTTCGGCGGCGGGATCGACCTCCCACGCCACCAGGTCGGCGGCCATCCCGGGCGTCAACGTGCCCAGGTCCGAGGCGCCGGCCGCGGCCGCGGCATTCCGGGTGTAAGCCCGCACCGCCGCCTCGAGGCCGATCCGCTCCTCTGCCCGCCAACCCTCCGCACCGCCGGCGGCGAAACGCCGGTCGAGTGCGGCGAAGACCCCTTCCCGCGGGTCCAGCGATGCGACCGGAGCGTCGCTGCCGAATACCACCTGGTTCCCCGCCGCCAGAATGCTCCGAAAGTGGTAGGCGAAGGCGCCGCGGGCCCCCCAGTGCCGGTCGACGAGCGGGACGTCGGTCAGCAGGTGCGCCGGCTGCATCGACACCGGGATCCCGGCGCGCCCCGCCCGGGCCAGGTCCGCCGGCTGGACGCACTGGAAGTGCTCGATCCGGTGCGGGATCCCCACCCTGGGGAGCGGTTCCAGCAGGTCGAGCGCGCGGCGCACCGCAGCATCGCCGATGGCGTGGACCGTGACGGAGATGCCTGCGGCGCTCGCCATCTCCACGGCGGTCCGCGCCAGGGCGGCATCGGTGATCGGCATCCCCCGATCGCCGGTCCCTTCGAACGGCTCCAGCATCCACGCCGTCCGGCTGCCGAGGCTCCCGTCGAGGAAGAGCTTGACCCCGCCCAGCGTCAGCGGCCCGGCCCGGACCCCGCTCCGCCACCCCTCCGCCACGAGCTGCCCGAGCGCCTCGACCGGCGGATGGAAGAGCACTCGGAGCGGGAGCTCGCCGGCCAGGGCCAGGCCCCGCCACGCCGACCACGCGGCGTGGCTCTCGACGTCGTGGACGCCGATGACACCCAGCCGATGGGCTTCCCGCACCCCCTCCGACACCGCGGCCTTGAGCAGCCCGGGTGGCACGGCTGGAAGGTGTGGCAGCATCAGTTCCACGGCCCGCTCGAGGAGCAGGCCGGTGGGCTCGCCGGCCGCGTCCCGGACGATCCGACCGCCATACGGGTCCGGGGTGTCTCGACCGATCCGTGCCATCCGGAGTGCCGCGGAGTTGACCCAGGCGGCGTGTACGTCGAGCGATTCGAGGAACACCGGCCCGGACTGGACCTGGTCCAGGACCGATCGTTCCGGCGCCTCCCGCCAGCCATTGGAGTCCCACCCCTGGCCCCGGACCCAGCCATCCACCGGCACACCGCCGGCGACCCTCCGCACAGCCTCATCGCGGTCCGCACACCCCGCCAGTTGGACCCGTCGGCGTCCCAACGCCCACTGCGAAAAATGGGTATGCCCGTCCACCATCCCGGGCGTGACGATGGCCCCCGGCAGGTCCCAGACCGGCACCTGCCGGGGCACCACTCGGTCGAGCTCTGAGCTCGGCCCGACCCCCCGGATGACCCCATCGGCCCACCAGACAGCATCACCCGAACGCCCATCGAGCGATAAGACCCGTC
>DASYXP010000147.1:0-2527 GCA_035934835.1 Gemmatimonadales bacterium
GTCGCTCCGCTGCTACGACTTGTCGCCCGCCGCATCCGGCTCCGCACTCAACGCCGCGCCGATGATCCCGTGCACCGCGGCCAGGATGTCGGTCGGCACCCGCTCTTTCACCTGATGCCGGCGGGCGGCGAGGTCGAACGCCCTGACCTGCGCGCAGAGCACCATGCCCTGGGTGTCGGTCCGGTCATCCAGCGCCACGTTCAGCGGGAATGGCCGCGCGCCCGCGCTGATGGGGCACCCCAGCACCACGCTGGACATTTCGTTGAACAGGCTGTTGCTCACCACCAGCGCCGGGCGGCGCCCCGACTGCTCGTGCCCCGACGCGTCGCCCAAGTAGAGCCAGATGATGTCCCCGGCCTTTACCTTCACCACGCCTCATTCCCGGTCGGTGGCGCATCCAGCCACTGCCGGTCCTCGCGCCCCAACTCGTAGGGTCGGCCATCCCAGCTCGCGTACAGCTCCGCGATGCTCGGCGCCCGCGCGGCCGCCTTGAGCACCAGCGCATTCCCTGCCAGTGCGATCTCCACCTGGTCGCCGGCCTTGAGCCCCAGGACCTTGGCAAAGGTGGACGGCAGCCGCACGCCGAGGCTCGTGCCCCACTTGGAAACGGTGGTGGTCAGTCCCATAGGTACCTCCTATGGAAGGATATATAAAATATATCCACCAAGAAATCCAGTTCCCCCTCGGGCCGACCGCCTCGAACGTCGAACGACCAATGACCAACGACCCCTACGGACTCAACCTCTCCACCACCCACTTCCCCCCCTCCCGCCGGTATCGCAGCCGGTCGTGGAGCCGGCTCTCCCGTCCCTGCCAGAACTCGAACGCCTCCGGGGCCACGCGGAATCCGCCCCAGTGCGGCGGCACGGGCGGCGAATCGCCGTACTGTGAGCGCGCTGCGTTCACCGCCTCGTCCAGCTCACGGCGATCCTTGAGCACGGCGCTTTGGTGGGAAGCCCACGCGCCAAGCCGGCTGCCGATGGGCCTGGCGTGGTAGTACTCGGCTGTCTCCGCGTCGGTCACCCGGCTCACCGCCCCCGTCACCCGCACCTGGCGCTCGAGCTCCGGCCACCAGAAGAGGAGCGCCGCGTGCGGATTGACCGCCAGCTCGCTCCCCTTTCCACTCCGCCGGTCGGTAAAGAAGACGAACCCGCGCTTGTCGAACCCCTTGAGGAGCACCATCCGCACCGATGGCGTGCCGTGCTCGTCGGCGGTGGCGAGCGCCATGGCACTCGGGTCGGCGGCCTCCGCGGCACGCGCCTCGGCGAACCAGCGCTCGAAGGCCGCCAGCGGATCGGCGCCCAGGTCGGCCAGGTCGAGGCGGGCGCGCTTGTACTCGCGGCGCAGGTCGGCGAGGTCGGCCATCAGTGCACCGGACCCGTGGAGGCGGTGGCGTCGAGGATGAAGCGGGGGATCAGGGCGTCGAAGTGGCCCCCGTCGGCGCGGACGAAGTGGTAGTGGCCTTCCATGTGCCCCGCCGGCGACTTGAGCACCGAGAAGCTGCTGTATTCGTGGACGCCGCGGGGCTCGAGGAGCGGCTGTTCGCCGATGACCCCGTCGCCGATGACCTCGGTGTCGTCCCCGCCGGCGTCGTGGATGAGCCACCGGCGCGAGAGGAGCCGCGCCGCCACGGCGCCCACGTTCTCGATCCGGACGAAGTACGCAAAGACGAACTTCCTGGCCGCGGGATCAGACTGCTCCGGCAGGTACGCCGGCCGGACGGTGATGCGGATGCCGTCGGTCTCGCGGTAATAGAAGGGCAACGGCGTCACAGCGAGACCTTCCCCCGCAGGATGTCCCCGAACATCACGAAGTCCCCCGCCAGGCTGTAGAGCGGATGCTTGAAGGTGGCGGGACGGTTCTTCTCGAAGACGTAGTGCCCCACCCAGGCAAAGCCGTACCCGAAGACCGGCATCAGCCAGAGCAGGCTCCAGTGCCGCGTGGCGAGCGTCGCCGCGAGCGTGCCGATGACCAGGAGCGTCCCCGTGAAATGCAGCCGGCGACAGGTCGGGTCCTTGTGCTCGCCGAGGTAGAAGGGATAGAAGTCGGTAAAGCTGCGGAATTCGGTGGCCATGGAGGCTCCCGGGGGAGAGCTATCAGCTATCAGCTATCAGGAGGAAGCTATCAGCTATCAGTCAACGACCAATGACTATCGACCAACAGCCACGCCATAAGCTATCAGCGAACGACCAACGACCATCGACTAACGACCTTGCTCCGCGATCTGCAGTGCGCCTGACGGGCAGCCGGCTACGACGCGGGCGACGTCGTCCGCCGAGGCGAGCTCGGGGCGGATCCAGTGCTTGCGCCGGACGTCGAAGACCGACGGGAGGCTCCGGATGCAGTGCGCCGAGTGGCGGCAGACCGCCGGGTCGAAGGTGACGGTGATGTCCGGCGTGGCGTACACCTGCAGCCGCTTCGACGTCATGCCGGCCGCCGGAAGCGGAGCGACCAGTCCCGGAACGCCGTCAGGAACTGCACCAGCACCGTGCGCGTCGCCTCGTCGGTGAGCTCACCCTCGGCCGAG
>DASYXP010000173.1:0-5577 GCA_035934835.1 Gemmatimonadales bacterium
ACGGGACGGCCCGGGCACCCGCCCGGGCCTTTCTGCTGTCGAGGAATGCGACGGCCGGCTGGCGCTTGACAGGGCCGAGCCGCGGGCCGATATCGATGGGCATGCGGACAAGCCTCGGGTTCCTGGCGCTGCTGGCCGCCGCCTGTCAGGGCGGCACCACCGGCCCATCCCGGCTGCCGCCGCTCAGCGACTCCGCGGCCGCAGTGCTCGGCAAGGAGACGCCGCCCATCGCGTACGCGATGCTGGCGGTGTTCCAGCAGCACGGCGTGGCCCCGCAGATCTTCGTGCGCTCACTGGAGGCGAGCGCGCCCGCCTTGAGCGACTCCGCGCTCACCTCCGGATGCCGGCCGGTGCTCGCCGGCGCCCTCGATTCCACCGGCGCCCCGCTCGACAGCGACGGCGACGGCATCCCCGACGACCTCACCGCCACCTACACCCGCGCCAACTGCACGCTCGTGGACAGCATCCGGGGCACGACGGAGTGGTTCGTCGGGACGATCGCGTTCCACGACGACACGGGGCTCTACGCGTTCCACTGGCGGTCGGACTTCACCGACCACGTCGACCGCGGGGCGGCGGGATTCACCGAGCGCCACACCACGGGCACCGAGAACGCGGTGCTCTACACCGACCACATCGAGACGGCGGCGGCGCTCCAGATATCCACCAGCTTCAGCCACGACGGGGCGTCCGGCACCGCGGCGTATACCGAGGAGTGGGACGGCACGTATCTCCCCGACGGCGGCGGTCCGCTGGTGCCGGGCGCCGACATCCCATCAGGAAAGATCGTCTTCAGCGGCATCTTCGACGCGGCGGAGCCGGCGCACCAGCGCGGTGGCTCGTTCACCGTGTGGACATCTGAACCGATCTACTACTCCGTGGCCTGCGGCACGCGGTACCCCGCCTTCACCCGCGGCGTCATCGCCGGGCAACTGGCCGGCGACGCCTCGGCCGGCTTCACCGCCACCTTCACCGGCTGCCACGAGAACCCCACCATCGTGGGTCACGGGGCCGCGCCCTGATGCGCGATCCCGTCTGCCACGTCACCCGCTGATCCAGGCCCGTCCCGCGAGCACTTCCCGCACGATGTCCGCGCTGGTGCGCTCGGCGGCCTCGGCGGCGAAGTTGGCGACCACGCGGTGGCGGAGGACGCCCTGCGCCGCGGCGGCCACGTCATCGAGGTCGGCCAGGGGGCGGCCGTCCATCGCCGCCCGCGCCTTGGCCGCGAGGACCAGGTACTGGGAGGCCCGGGGCCCGGCGCCCCATTCGACGAATTCCCGCACCACCGCCGGCGCGTCGGCGTCGTCGGGACGGGTCATCCGCGCCAGCTTGACCGCCGCGCTGATGAGCGACCGGGCCACCGGGATGCGGCGCACCAGCCCTTGCATCTCGAGGATCGTCGCCGCGTCGAGGACCGGTGTCACTGGCGCCGTGGCCGATCCGGTGGTCCGCTCGACGATGGTCTCTTCCTCCTCCCGGGAGGGGTAGCCGATCCGGAGCTCGAGCATGAAGCGGTCGAGCTGCGCCTCGGGGAGGGGATAGGTCCCCTCCTGCTCGATCGGGTTCTGCGTGGCGAGGACGAAGAACGGAGCCGGGAGGTCATACGTGGCGCCGCCCGCGGTGACCCGGTGCTCCTGCATCGCCTGCAGGAGGGCGGCCTGGGTCTTGGGCGGGGTGCGGTTGATCTCGTCGGCCAGGACCACGTTGGCGAAGATCGGCCCGCGCAGGAACCGGAACACCCGCCGGCCGCTGGCGGGATCTTCCTCGAGCACGTCGGTGCCGGTGATGTCTCCCGGCATCAGGTCGGGGGTGAACTGCACCCGGCTGAACGAGAGCTGCAGCGCCTCGGCGAGCGTCGCCACCATCAGCGTCTTGGCGAGCCCGGGCACCCCGACCAGGAGCGCGTGGCCCCCGCTCAGCACCGCCGTCAGCATCCCGTCGACCGCATCCTTCTGGCCGACGACCCGCGCCGCGACCTGGGCCCGCAATGACTGGATCGCCTGGGCGAGTCGGGCGAGGGCGGTGATGTCGTCGGATGGGGACATGGCGGGTGGTGGGTGGCGGGTGGCGAGTGGCGCGGGACCGGGGACTCGGGCTGCAGGCGGGTACGGGATGAATGGTAACTGTTGTCCCGCAAAATGACGCTTCCGGGTTGCCCAGACCCACGACCCTGGACCCACGACCTTCGACCCGAGACCCACGACCCGCGACGTACGACCCGCGACCGTTTTTTCCTTGCGAAACTTTTCACAAGCGGCTACTTTTGCGCCCCGTGACAAGCACTCCGCCCGGCAGGGGCAGGGCGCCGGACGCCCTCCGATACGCCGGCCTGGGGATCCAGCTGGCGGTGACGGTCGGCGCGCTCGCGTGGCTCGGCCAATGGCTCGACCGGCGGTTCGGGACTGGCGGGATCATCACGGTGGTCCTGGTGCTGGTGGGCTTCGGCGGGATGATGGCGAGCCTCCTCAAGGAGCTGCGCGAGCGCTCCGGCAGGAAGTGACGATGACGGCGGATGCCCGGCGCTACGTGGCCGGAGTGGCCTTGGTGGCGGTGGCGACCGGCGCGGTGGCGCTCCTGCTCCCCGATGAGCGGGGGCGCGGGGCCTGGTTCGGGCTCACGCTGTCGCTCCTGGTGCAGGCTCCCCTCGGATGGTGGCTGGTCCGCTCGCTCGGGACCGCGAGGTTCCTCCCGGCGTGGATCGCGGGGATGGGCGGCCGGGTGGGACTGGTGGCGCTGGCGGGGTTCGTGATCCTTCCGGCGCTCCGCTGGCCGCTGGGGCCGGGGCTGGTGGGATTGGCGGCGGTGCTGTTGGCGCTCCTCGGCGTCGAGGTGTTCGTGGTGATGGCGGCGGGACGTTCCAAAGTCGAGGCACGATGAACCGGTTGACCCGCGGGATCGCGATCGTACTGGCCCTGGCATTCGGGGCCGGGGCGGCGCCTGTCGTGGCGCAGGGGCCGGCGGCGCCGGAGCACGCCGGCGTGCCGAGCCGCGAGATCGACATCATGCACCACCTCGGCAATGCCCACGCCATCGAGTACCCCTGCTTCAAGCCGGGGCTCACCTGCGAGGCGGAGCTGCCGCAGTGGAAGCCGGTGCAGGTCGGGCCGCTGGCCATCGACTTCTCGCCCACCAAGCACCTGGTGTGGATGCTCCTGGCGACGGTCCTGGCCCTCCTGATGCTCCTCCTGGTGGCGCGCTCGGTGGCGCGGGCCGAGGCGGCGGGGCGGCCCGCCACCGGGTTCGCCGGGGCTGTCGAGGCGATCGCGCTCTGGGTGCGGCAGGAAGTCATCGTGCCCAACGTCGGCCATCACGGCGAGGGGTACGTGCCGTACCTGCTCTCGCTCTTCTTCTTCATCCTGTTCAGCAACCTGCTCGGGCTCCTGCCCTACGGCGCCCCCGCGACCGGCAACATCGCGGTGACCGGCGCCCTGGCGCTGCTGGCGCTCGTGGTCATCGAGATCTCCGGGATGCGCTCGCTCGGCACCAAGGGGTACCTCGGCACGATCTTCTTCGTGCCGCACGGCCTGCCGGGCGGGATCGGCGGCGCGTTCATGAAGGGCGTGCTGCTCATCATCATGACGCCGATCGAGATCATCGGGAAGCTGGCCAAGCCGTTCGCGCTGGCGGTGCGTTTGTTCGCCAACATGACCGCCGGCCACGTGGTCATCCTGGCGCTCCTCGGGCTCACGTTCTTCTTCCACAGCTACACCGTCGGCGTGGGCGCGAGCGCGCTGGCCACGGGGATCATGCTGCTGGAGCTCTTCGTGGCGTTCCTGCACGCGTTCGTGTTCACGCTCCTGACGTCCGTCTTCATCGGCCTCATCCGGACGTCGCACTAGCAGTCCGCGGCCGCCGGGCGCCCCGGCGGCCGCCGCAGCACCGTAGTCCGCCGGGCGGCGGACGATGCCCGCTGTCCTTCGGGACACCGGCGGGCGGCCAGGGGACGCCGGTCCCGGAAGAGCCGGCGGCACCACGGCGGGCGCACCCGACAACGTTCTTCCGTCAACGGAACCGGAGTGGACCATGCTGCACATGCTTCCCCTGCTTCAGGCCGCTGCTGACGCCTCCGTCGGCAAGGGCTACGGCCTCATCGGCGCCGGCCTCGCCGCCGGCCTCGCGGTGCTCGGCGCCGGCGTCGGCATCGGCCGCATCGGCGGCCAGGCCGTCGAAGGCATGGCGCGCCAGCCCGAGAACTCGGCGCAGATCCAGACGGCGATGATCATCGCCGCCGCGCTGGTCGAGGGCGTCGCGCTCTTCGCCGCGGTCGTCGCGTTCGTCATGCAGGGCAAGATCACGTTCTAGGGCCGGTGGGGCGGGGGACGGCAGCGTCCCCCGCCGCTCCATTTCACCACACGAGGTCGGCATGCGGTCGGTCTGGCTGGCGGGGATCCTGACGGCGTTCGGCGCCACGCCGCTGATGGCGGAGGGCGGCGGCCTGTTGACGGTGGACGGCGGCCTGATGGTGTGGACGCTCGTCGTCTTCGGGCTCTTCTTCCTCATCCTCAAGCGCTTTGCCTGGCCGGTGGTGCTGGGCGCGGTCGAGGCCCGGGAAAAGAAGCTCGAGGAGCAGCTGGCGCAGTCGGCCAAGGACCGTGAGGACGCGGCCCGGCTCCTGGCCGAGCAGCAGAAGCTCCTGGCCGACGCGCGGGGCCAGGTCGTCACGATCCTCAACGACGCCAAGGTCGCGGCGGAGCGGGAGCGCCAGCTCGGGCTCGAGAAGGCCCGCGCGGAGGCGGACGACCTCCTGGCCCGCGCCCGGCGCGAGATCGCGGCGGAGAAGGACCGCGCGGTGGTCGAGCTCCGGCGCGAGGCGGTGGACCTGGCGCTCGCGGCGGCGGGCAAGCTCATCGGCCAGCGGCTGCAGGGGGAGCAGGACCGGAAGCTCGTCCAGGACTACCTGGCGACGCTGGGGCCGTCGAAGTGAGCACGATCGGCGTCGCGCGGAACTACGCCGAGGCGCTCTTCGAGCTCGCGGAGCGCGAAGGCAAGGCGGCGGAGTACGCCGAGCTGATCGACCTGGTGGCGGGGGCGGTGGAGCTGGCGCCACGGGTCGAGGCGGTGCTGATGTCCCCGCGGGTCACCAAGGCCGAGAAGGGGCGGATCCTCACGGCGGCGCTCCCGAAGGCGCCGAAGGCGTTCCGCGCATTCCTCGTGGCCGTGGTCAAGCGCGGGCGGCAGCGCCTGCTGCGGCAGATCGCGACGCAGTACCTGGCGCTCCTCGACGTCAAGCTCGACCGGGTGCGCGCGCGGGTGGTCCTGGCCCGTGCGGCGGATGCGGCGCAGCAGCAGGAGATCGCCGCGGCGCTCACGCGGGCCCTCGGCAAGACCGTCATCCCGACCTTCGAGGCCGACGCGGCGATCCTGGGCGGGGCGGTGGTGCAGGTCGGCGACCGCCGCTACGACGGCTCGGTGCGCCGGAAGATGGCCACGCTCCGCCGGCAGCTGCTGGTAAAGTAGCCGGACGGTCGCATGGTCGCACGGTCGGGTGGCGCGGTGCTTCGGCACCAGCCACCCGTTTCTTTTTCCCCGGCTTTCCTTCGCCTTCCCCCGCTTTCCTTCGCTTTCCCCCGCTTTCCT
>DASYXP010000178.1:0-3020 GCA_035934835.1 Gemmatimonadales bacterium
GAGGCGGCCCGCGAAAAGGAGTGGCAGGCGCCCAGCTTCGTCCGCGAGCTCTTCGAGGGCTCGTTCCGGCTCGACCTGGTCCATCCCTTCCCGCAGCAGGATCCCGCCGACATCGCCAAGGCCAAGCCCTTCCTCGACCGGCTGGCCAGGTTCATGCACGAAAAGGTCGACAGCGACCAGATCGACCGCGACGCGAAGGTCCCGCCCGAGGTGATCCAGGGGCTCCGGGAGCTCGGCGCGTTCGGCATCAAGATCCCGGAGGAGTACGGCGGGCTCGGCCTCAGCCAGACGAGCTACACCCACGCCATCGGCCTCGTCACCAGCAAGGACGGGAGCGTCACCGCACTCCTCTCGGCGGCCCAGTCGATCGGCGTCCCGCAGCCGCTCAAGCTCTTCGGCACCCCGGAACAGAAGAAGCGCTACCTCCCGCGGCTCGCGAAGGGCGCCGTGTCCGCATTCGCCCTCACCGAGCCGAACGTCGGGTCCGATCCCGCCGGCTTGAGCACCCACGCAGAGCTCTCGCCTGACGGGACCCACTGGATCCTCAACGGCGAGAAGCTCTGGTGCACCAACGGGACCATCGCCGAGCTGCTGGTGGTGATGGCCCGCACCTCGGGGAAGAAGATCACGGCGTTCATCGTCGAGGCTGACTGGCCCGGCGTCGAGGTGGTGCGCCGGCTCCACTTCATGGGGCTCCGCGGCATCGAGAACGGCGTCCTCCGCTTCACCAACGTCAAGGTGCCGGTGGAGAACGTACTCTGGGGGGAGGGGCGCGGCCTCAAGCTCGCCCTCGTGACGCTCAACACCGGGCGCCTGACCCTGCCGGCCTCCTGCGTCGCCGCGGGGAAGAAGTGCCTCGAGATCTCCCGCCGCTGGGGGATGGAACGGGTGCAGTGGGGCCAGCCGGTGGGCAAGCACGATGCCGTCGCCCAGAAGATCGGCCGGATGGCCGCCGACACCTATGCGATGGGGGCGGTGAGCGACCTCGCCTCGCTGATGGCCGATGCCGGGAAGTTCGACATCCGGCTCGAGGCCGCGATGGCCAAGATGTGGAACACCGAGGTCACCTGGCGGATCGCCGACGACACGGTGCAGATCAAGGGCGGGCGCGGCTACGAGACCGCCGACTCGCTCCGCTCCCGGGGGGAGCGCCCCGACCCGGTCGAGCGCATCCTGCGCGACTGCCGCATCAACCTGATCTTCGAGGGGACGTCGGAGATCATGCGCCTGTTCATCGCCCGCGAGGCGGTGGACACCCACCTCAAGGTGGCCGGCGATCTCATCGACCCGAAGTCCTCGGGCGGGGCCAAGCTCCGGGCGCTCTTCCGCGCCGCGGCCTTTTACGGCTGGTGGTACCCCACCCGCTGGCTCGGCTGGGGCCGCTGGCCCCGCTACGCCGGGTTCGGCCCCCTCGCGACCCACATCCGGTTCGTCGAGCGCTCGTCGCGGAAGCTCGCCCGCACGCTCTTCCACTGCATGGTCCGCTTCGGCCCCAGGCTGGAAAAGCGGCAGGCGGTGCTCGGCCGGCTGGTGGAGATCGGCGCCGAGCTCCTGGCCATCACCGCCACCTGCAGCCGCGCCCTCGCCGACGTGAAGAAGCACCCCGACGATCGCTCCCCGATCGAGCTGGCCGACCTGTTCAGCCGGCAGGCGCGCCGCCGCGTCCAGGACCGCTTCCACGCCGTCTGGTCGAACGACGACGTGGCGACCTACGCCGTGGCGCGCCGCGCGATGGACGGCGCCTATCCGCGACTGGAAGACGGCATCATCACCGACGGATAGCAGACGACAGACGACAGACAACAGGCAACTGACAACTGATAGCTGGCAGTTCCCCACGCACCATCCGAACAGGGACCGTCGTCAATGGCACGACCTGAAGGCCTCACGCTCCCCTTTGTGGGACCCGAACACGTCGACGTCGCCGTCCTCGAGACCTTCCCCTACCAGGGCCCCGAGCAGGAGATCGTCACCGAGACCCGGGAGTTCAGCGCCGTCTGCCCGTACAGCGGGCTTCCCGATTTCGCGACGCTCACCGTCGCCTACGTGCCGGACCGGGCGTGCATCGAGCTGAAGAGCCTCAAGTATTACGTGACGAGCTACCGCAACGTCGGGATCTTCCAGGAGCACGCGACGGCCAGGATCGCCGAAGACCTGTACCAGGCCCTCAAGCCCCGGCGCCTCACGGTCCGCACCGTCTACAACGTTCGCGGCGGCTTCGACACCACCTGCACCGTGACCTTGCCGAAGGCGTGACATGTGAGAGGTGAGAGGTCGCGGTAAGAAGTAAGACGTCAAAAAACGAGCGGGCTCCCTTTCGGAATATCGAAGGGGAGCCCGCCTGCCTTTCACGTCTCACGTCTTACGTCTCACGCCTGCCGTCCTACTTCTTCGCCGCGCCCCGGTGGGCGGGACCATCGAGGCCGGGGCTCGGCTTCATCGGCGACATCCCGAAGTCGGGCATCGGGACCCTGGCGCCACGGGGGAGGAGCACCGGCAGGTCGGCGAGTTCGAGCGCGGTCGCGGCCATCACGGCCGAGGCCTGCACCAGGTCGGGGCCGACGGCGTGGTCATAGGTGTCGACCTGCGAGTGGTGGGTGTGGTTGTACCCCCGCCCTTCCTGGTCGAAGTTCCAGGCCGGCACGCCCCAGGGCAGGAATGACAGGTGGTCCGTCCCGCCCTTGTTGCCGTCGTGGACCTTGAACGGCCCCAGGGCCGAGAGGGGGGCCAGCAGGTCCTGCCAGAGCTGGGCGTCGTCCGAGCGGCCCTGGAGCGCCTGGCCGGTGATGCGCCCGGTGCCGTTGTCGAGCACCAGCACCGCCTGGATGCTGTCGGCCTGGGCGGCGTGGGCGTTGGCGTACGCCACCGAGCCCAGGAGTCCCTCCTCCTCGCCGGTGAAGAGCACGAAGCGGATGGTGCGCTTCGGCTTGACCCCGGAAGCCGCGAGCGCGCGCGCCGCCTCGAGCACCACGGCGGATCCGGCGCCGTTGTCAGTCGTCCCCTCACCGAGGTCCCAGCTG
>DASYXP010000190.1:0-3759 GCA_035934835.1 Gemmatimonadales bacterium
CGCTCTTGATGTTGGTGACGGTCCGCGCCACCGCCCCCGTGGCCGGGATGCCGCCGAATATCGGGCTCGCGATGTTCGCCACACCCTGCGCGACCAGCTCCATGTTCGAGCGATGCCGTCCGCCGGTCATCCCGTCAGCCACCACCGCCGAGAGGAGCGACTCCACGGCGGCGAGGAGCGCGATCGTGATCGCCGGCTGGACCAGCGAGGGGACGGTGGCCCACGGGACCGAGGGCAGGTGGGGCGTCGGCAGGTGCGCGGTCACGTTGCCGAACCGGGTGCCGATGGTCTCCACCGGCCACCCCAGCGCCTCGGCCAGCACCGTGGTCAGGATGAGCGCCACGAACGGTCCGGGGATCCGCCGGCTCACCCGGGGCCACCAGACGAGAATGGCGACGGTGATGGCGGCGATGACCGCGGCGTACGGATTGGCGGTGTGCGCGTGGGTCAGGAAGGCGCGCCACTTGCCGAGGAAGTCGGCCGGCAGGGCGCCGGTGTCGAGGCCCAGGAGGTCGCGTACCTCGCTCGAGAAGATGATGACGGCGATCCCGGCGGTGAACCCCAGCACCACGGGGTACGGGATGAACTTGATGACGCCGCCCATCCGCGCCACGCCCATCACGACGAGGATGATGCCGGCCATCAGCGTGGCCACCATCAGCCCGTCGATCCCGTGCTGCTGCAGGATCCCGTAGACGATGACCATGAACGCGCCGGTGGGCCCGCCGATCTGCACGCGCGAGCCGCTCAGCGCCGAGATGAGGAAGCCCGCCACGATGGCCGTGGCAAGGCCGCGGTCAGGCGTCACGCCGCTCGCGATGGCAAAGGCGATCGCCAGCGGCAACGCCACCACCCCGACGATGACGCCGGCACCCGCATCGGCCAGGAGCTGGCGCCGACCGAATCCTTCCTTGAACGTGGTCCAGAGCTTGGGGACGAGGGTGCGCGGCATCAGTCGGTGTCCCCGCCGACCGCCGCCGGGACGGTGGCCCCCGGCCGGACTTCGTCGTGCCGGATGACCCCGCCGGCGAGGCCGGTCCACGCCGCGAGCAGCGACGCCGTGGCAAGCGCCAGGCCCGCGACGCCCAGCGGCCACCGCTCGTCGGGATGGCGGCGCCGACGCCAGAGCGCCAGCGCGCCGACGGCCGCCACCACGTAGAACACGATCACCGTCGAGTCGGCGCGCTCCTCGTGCTCATGCACCAACGCCTTGTCGAACCACGCGGCATTGCGCACCTGGTCCTTGGCGGAATCGCCGCTCTGGTCCGCCAGGAAGGCGGCGAGCGCCAGCGGGATCATGAGCCAGAGTGCCAGGCGGGTCACGTCCCTCGAGTTGGTGAGGTATCCCCAGGCCAGCACGAGCAGCACGAACGGCGCGCCGAGGATCGGCAGGTGGTTCACCAGCAGGTGGATGTGGGCGGCTGACCAGTTCATGGCTCGGACCTCAGGGGCGGGTGGTGGCCTGGCGGCCGGTGAGCTTGCGGATGTGGATGCGCAGGAGCGTGGTGCGCTCCGGCACCGGATCATCCGGGGTGAGGGCGGCGGGGTGGACGGCACGAATGGCGGTGAGGGTCTCGCGGTGCGCCGCGCGGTGCTCCGGGCCGGGCCCGACGACGTACACGGTCCCGTGGGCCACCACGCTCTTCCAGTCGAACGGGCCCTCGATCTCGTCGACCTCGAGCGCCACCCAGGGGCGTTCCCCCAGCGCGGTGAGCTTGGACCCCTCAGCGGTGCGGCAGTAGATCCACTCTCCCTGGCGCACGTAGTGGATCGGCTCGACGTCGACCTGCCCGGCGTGGGCAAAGGCAAGGTGGCCGATGTGGTGCCGCGCCAGGAGCGCCTCGGACTCGGCCGGATCGAGGTCGCTGAAACGGGGACGGTCGCTCATCGGGTGCCCTCCGTGCTGCTGCGCAGTGCGTTCAGGATGACGGCCACGTCGATGGCCTCCTGCAGGAGGGCGCCGAGCGTGGGCGGGATCTGGCCCGCCGCGGCCACGACCATCGCGATCCCGCTCAGGCCCAGGCCGGCCCACAGGCTCTGCCGCGCAATGCGCATCGTGCGGCGGCCGATGGCCATCGCCGTGGGGACGCCTTCGAGGTCGTTGCGGAGCAGGACGATGTCGGCGGCCTCCGCCGAGATGCGGCCGCCGCCCGCGGCGAGCGCCATGCCGACCGTGGCGGCACTGAGCGCCGGCGCGTCGTTGACGCCATCGCCCACCATCGCCACCCGATGCCCCTCTGCGATCAGGCCGTGGATGACGGCGAGCTTGTCGCCCGGCAGGTTGTCCCCCCGGGCGTCGGTGATCCCGAGCCCGGCTGCGACCGTGCGCGCCTCGGCGTCGCGGTCGCCGGACAGGAGCATGATCCGTTCGATGCCCATCGCGCGCATCCGCGCCAGCACGCCCGCCGCCTCGGCGCGGGCGCGGTCGGCGAAGCGGATCATCCCCGCCGCCGCCCCGTCCACCGACACGAAGGCGCGGAGTCCCGTGCCATCGCCGTGCACCGGCGCGAACGCCTGGCCAGCCTCGGGCGAGCGGCCGGCGACATAATTCCACGACCCGATCATCACCCGGTGGCCGTCGGCGACCCCGCTCACCCCCTGGCCGGGCTCCTCCCGGATCTGGTCGGCGCCGGGGACCGGCACGTGCCGCGCCGCGGCTTCGGCCGCCACGCTTCGGGCCAGCTCGTGCCCAGACCCGCGCTCCACGGCAGCGGTGAGCGCGAGCAGCGCCTCGGGGGTGAAGGGCGGGAGGGCCGCCACCTCCGCGACCTCCGGTCGGCCGAGGGTGAGCGTCCCCGTCTTGTCCATCACGACCACCGTCACGCCGGCCACGGCCTCGAGCGCGCCGCCGTGGCGGAAGATGAGCCCCCGCCGCGCCCCGCGATTGATCCCGCCGATCATCGCGACCGGCGTCGCCAGGATCATGGGGCAGGGGGTCGCGACCACCAGCACGGCGAGCACGCGGGTCGCGTCGTGGGACACCGCCCACGCCAGCGCCGCCACCACCAGGGTGATCGGCGTGAACCAGACCGCGTAGCGGTCCGCGATCCGCTGGAACGGCGCCTTGCTCGCCTGCGCGGTGCGGACCAGTTGGACGATCTGCGCGTACTCGCTCTCGCCGGCCGCGCGGACCGCGCGGATCGTGAGCGGAGAATCGAGCACCGCGCCGCCGCTCAGGAGCGTGCTGCCGGGCCCGGCGGAGATCGGGAGCGGCTCGCCCGTGATCCGGGACATGTCCACGGGGGCGAACCCGTGCTCCACGGTGCCGTCGCAGGGGATGAGTTCGCCGGGCCGCACCAGGATGAGGTCGCCGGGGCGGACGGCATCGACGGCCGCGTCGGCCACCGTCGCACCGCGGACCAGGTGGGCCACCCGCGGGGCCGCGGCCGCCAGCGCCTCGACCGCCCGCGATGCCCGGCCTTCGGCGTGCCGCTCCAGCGCCTCGCCCCCGGTCTGCATCAGGACCACGACGAGCCCCGCGAGGGGATGGAAGAGCACGGCCGCGCTCAGCACGGCCAGTGCGGCCACGATATCGGCGGCGAACCGCCCCCGGAACATCCCCGCCAGGGTCCGCGCCACCATCGGGACCCCGATCAGCACCACGCCCGCCATCCAGATCCAGTCGCTCACGACCGGATCCCTCAGGCGGGCGATGGCACCAGCGGCGAGGAGTGCGAGGGCGCCGGCCGGCCGAAGATACGCGATCGCGGCGGCGCGGCCGATCGTCACTCGTCCTTGCCGTTCCGCCGTAGCACGAAC